>JAQQAK010000369.1 GCA_028527945.1 Spirochaetaceae bacterium | reverse complement strand
TCTCCATGACTCATCCATGAAACAAAACCATCAGGGATGTTTTTAAACAGTGCGGATTCTACTGTATATTTGATAGCCGAACGACCATATTCTGTTTTATCAAGAGCTTTTACCTCTCCATCATTATCTACAGTCATTCGCTGAAATCCATAACATATTCCAAGTACAGGAAGTCCTGTATTGTAAATTGAGGAATCAGGAATTGGTGCTCCATCCTGATATACTGAAGAAGGAGATCCTGAAAGAATAATACCTTTAACGTCTTTTAGTAGAGTTTCATCACATACAGTTTCTGCTGTTACAATATCAGTATAAACTCCAAAATCTCTTATTCTTCTTGCTATAAGTTGTGTTGTTTGGCTTCCGAAATCAAATATTAGAATCTTATCCATTTATTTTTGTTAGCTCCAGAATTCTTTTCTAAGAATTGTTTCTTTTCTTTTATATCCAACAGAAACTATATCAACTGATGTTTCTGTATAGTCTTCTATAAATTTAATGTATTCTTTTGCTTCTTTTGGAAGCTCATCAAAACTTTTAATATCTTTAAGACTCTTATTCCAGCCTTTAAATGTTTTTGTTACTGGTACTGCTTTTTCAAGGATGCTCAAATCTGAAGGGAAATCCTCAACAATTTCACCATCACACTCATAACCAATACAAGCTTTTACTTCAGAAATTTCATCATAAACATCAAGATGTGTTAGAACCAGAGAATCAAGAGAATTAATACGGCAGGCATATTTAAGCGCTGGTAAATCAAGGTATCCACAACGTCTTGGACGTCCGGTTGTTACACCATATTCGCGACCTGTTTCTCTTATATAATTTTCAAGCTCCCCTTCTTTATCTGATTGGAACTCACTTGGAAAAGGGCCATTCCCAACTCTTGTTGAATAAGCTTTGAAAACTCCCATAACACCATCAATCGCGCGAGGGCCTATTCCTCCGCCCATTGCGGCTCCGGCTGCCTGTGAATATCCTGAAGAAACATATGGATATGTTCCAACATCAAGATCAAGAAGAACACCTTGAGCGCCTTCAAAAAGGATTCTTTTATCTTTATGTTCAGCCATGAAAGAACATAGGTCAATAACCATTTCTCTCATTTTTTCTTTGAATTTATTAAGATAGGCTTTATCTTCTTCCGGAAGATTTGCATATATTTTTTCATTATACATGTCGCCTACTCTAATACCGTCACGATGAGCCTTATGAGCGTATGTAACTCCAATTCCTCGTCCAGTAGTACCGATAGGGTTTTTTCTGTTTTTGTCGAGTTCAACGTCTTCTTCGCGATAACGAGGTAAAACTAAATGAGCACGATCAGAAATATAAATTCTATTATTCCAGTTAATACCTTGTTCTTCTATTGTTGCCAATTCTGAAAACAAAGCATCAGGATCGATTACCATTCCAGTACCAAGAATAACAGATTTATCTGCATAAACTATACCAGAAGGCACTAGGTGAAGTTTATAAGTTACATCGCCTGCTACAATTGTATGCCCCGCATTTGCTCCGCCCGAGAATCTGAGAATAACGTCTGCATCCTCCGCAAGATAATCAACAATTTTACCTTTGCCTTCGTCTCCCCATTGGGCTCCGACAACAACAAGATTCATATTAAAACCCCTTAATTAGATATTCCGGCTACCTGTTAAAATTTTATTCTAACAGGTAGCTCATTCTATTAATTTTTCGAATAATTTGGCGCTTCCTGAGTTATCATAATATCGTGTGCATGACTTTCACGGAGGCCAGCAGGCGAAATCTTAACAAAATTCTTATAATTACGCAATTCATTAATGCTTGAACATCCGCAATAACTCATACCTTTTTTAAGGCCGGTTATAAGCTGATGTAAAAATGGTTTTAACTCACCCTTATATGGAACTCTTCCTTCAATACCTTCAGGAACCGGAGTATCACCTTTTTTCATTTGGTATCTGTCTCCGCTTCCTTCATTGATGGCGCCTATAGACCCCATACCTCTGTATTGTTTGAAGATTCTTCCTTCATAAATTATTTCACGTCCAGGAGATTCTTTAAGGCCTGCAAAAAGATTACCTACCATGATTGAAGAAGCACCGGCAGCAATAGCTTTAGGAATATCTCCTGAAAACTTGATACCACCATCAGCTATTATTGGTATTCCTGATTTTTCAGCTTCTTCTGCACACCATGAGACTGCGGTAAACTGTGGGACACCAATACCTGCTACAATTCTTGTTGTACAGATAGAACCTGGGCCCACACCAACTTTTACAGCGTCAGAACCAGCATCTATAAGTCTTCTTGTTGCTTCAGCTGTAGCCGCGTTTCCTCCGATAACCGGAACATTATAATTTTTTCTTATTGCTGAAACTGCGTTAGCTACACTTTTTGCATCCCCATGGGCAGTATCAAGAACAACAAAGTCTACTTTGTTTTCTAATAAAAGCGGCAGTCTTTTTTCATAATCCTGTGGAGATATTGCAGCGCCAACAATAAGTCTTCCATTAGCATCTGTTGCAGCATTTGGATGATCTCCGTGCTTTTCCATGTCTTTAACAGTTACAAGACCAGTAATTTTACCTTCTCCGTCAACAACAGGAAGTTTTTCGATCTTGAATTTATTAAATTTATCTTTGGCTGTTTCTGGTGTAGGAATTCCTTCTGCAATTACCGGATTTGCAGTCATAACATCACGAACCTTAAGATTATTGTCATCACAAAATCTAAGATCTCGTCCGGTAATAATACCTTTTAGAACTCCTGATGCGTCTGTTACAGGAAAGCCGGATACGCCATGTTTTCTTCTTAGGCTTCTTACATCGCCTATCAGCGTGTCTTCAAGAACAGTAACAGGATTTTCTATAATCCAGTTAAGAAAACGCTTTACAGTCCCAATTTGGGCAGCCTGCTCTTCTGGTGATAAATTACGATGAATAACACCGGCTCCACCTTCAAGAGCAAGAGCAATTGCCATATCCTCTTCTGTAACGGTGTCCATTGCCGCAGAGATTATTGGCGAATTTAAATAAATATCACGAGCCAATTGTGTTCTTACATTGGCTGTATGTGGTAAAACATCTGAATGTCCAGGTATGAGTAATACATCATCATAGCTTAGAGATTCTTTTATGTTCATTAAAGTTTCTCCTTAAGTTTTGTCATTTCTTCTTTATACTTTTCTGTAATAGCAATAGCTTTTTCAGCTGATTTGCCTCTGTATAATTCTGGTTTTGAAAAGAAATCAGAGGCTTCCAAGCCAGCTGTTTCTTTTAATTGAATACTTATTTTCTCCCAAGTTTCTTTATCTTTGGGTAATTCTTCAGCAAGAGTTGTTTTATTTTCTTCACATTTTAAGGTTGCTTTTCTTATAACTTCATGGGCATCTGGTTCTCCGGCACATGATAAAAGAATATAAGCTGCTTCAGCCAGAACAAGATCACCTGTAAAACTTAAATTATTTAAAAGTCGCTCTTTGTCGACATAAAGAGTTGATGTAATTTTAATCATTCTCTCTACTGCTGCTGTAAAGCCTGCTATATAGTCTGAAATAAACCTGCTTGATGCAGAGTTGGAAAGATCTCTCTGATGTTCAGAAATCTGATCCATAAAGAATGTCATAACTCTTGGGCTGAAAGCCTTCCATAAACTTTTTACATGCTCAGAGTTCCATGGATTTCTTTTTTGAGGCATTGTAGATGAACCGACCTGAGTTGATGTGAACATCTCTCTAAGTTCAGAAATCTCAGAACGCTGTAAATTTCTTAAGTCATCAGCAAGGTTAGCAATTATTCCGAACGCTGTGTTTATTTCAAGTAAAAGTCTTAAAAGGTATTCAGGCTCAACCATTTGCGTTGAGTGCTCGCTTGGTTTTAATCCGAGATAATCAAGATAAGTTTTCTCAAACACAAAAGGATCTTTTACAATCATACTTACAGAGTTATAAGAACCTACAGCTCCAGCAAGTTTTCCTCTTAAATTATTTGAAAGTTCTTCAATTTTTATAATTGATTTTCCAAGTCTTGAAACATACTCAGAAAGTGCAAATCCCAATGTTATTGGAACAGCATGTTGTCCATGTGTACGTCCAACTTGAGGTGTGTATGCTTCTGCCGCGGCAATCTGTGAAAGATTATTTTCAAGTTTAATTAGTTCTGGCAGAACAACATTTCTTACAACGTCTCGATATTTCATCGAAGAAGCTGTATCTAAAATATCAACAGAAGTAGCTCCCAAATGAATAAAAGGTTTTAATTCATCTGGAACCTTTTTTTTCATTACATTCACAAGAGCTCTAATATTATGCTGAGTTTTTTCTTCTTCTGCATAAACTTCTTCAGGAGAGATTTCTTCTGAT
>JAQQAK010000368.1 GCA_028527945.1 Spirochaetaceae bacterium | reverse complement strand
AGTTTACTTATCGATGGAATGCATCAGCCCCAGAATGATTCCTAATCTTGAGGTTAATGATAGTCTTACCACTATTTTGACTCAAATGACAGCTAAAGAAGCCGCTCCTCCAATGATGCATGACTTTTTTCTGGCAAGTTTGCTTCCAGCAGTTTTTCATTCTGAAGATCCTAATATAATTGCGCGTATTTTTGAAAAGATTTCAGAGTTTGATGTTCCTCATGACAGCATAAGATTTTCTCTGTCAGAAAGTCATGATGGAAAGTCTGTCCGGGGAAGTCTTGATTTACTTACTTTTAAAGAGCGTATGGTCTTAACAAAGGCAGTCAAGGCTAATGGAGGATTTGTGAAATATAAATCTGTTCCATGCCGGAAATCTCTTGAAAACGAGGTTAAACAATTTTCTGATGAAACAGGAATTGATTTTTCAAAACTTAAAGCATCTTTTTTTGACGAAGAGTCCGATGGTAATTTTCTTAAATTAAAAGATGAAATAAAGACATTTGAAGATATAAGCTCTAATTTTTCGGAAATGAGTGGAAAAATTTTGGATATTTCAGATTTCTTTTTTACAAGGATTCTTGAAGGCCGTGATCCATATGAGCTTTGTATCACGACAAGAGATTCTCTTCCTGTTCTTGAAGATGAACAACTTTCTATTGACAGATTTCTTGCTTTTGAAACTCTTGCTTTTGCTATTATGGGGCGTAATGTTAAAACAATTTATTTTAATGACCTTTTAGCTCTTGCTAATGATTACAAAAAGGCTGAAGAGACCGGGGAACTCCGAAACATTAAAAGAACGAAGATTGATTTTGATGAGCTCCTTCCAAAACTTCAGGATTCTGAAAGTTTTGAGGCCAGAATTTCTCAGGGAATAAATAATCTTATTGCTCTTGTAGATTCAGATCCAGCGCTTCATTACAGAGGCGCTGAAGCTGAGCTTGTACCTCTTTCAGAAAACATTCCTGTCGCAGTAATAAAAAATAATTGTGGCAAGGACTCCAGTATTACGGTTGTAAATTTATCATCAAAGACTGTTAATGTAGAAATCCCGTGTGAAGGTATGAGTTTTAACAACATCACCGGGAAAGATCTTTCAAATGCTAAGGGTTTTGTAAAAACAGAACTTATGCCATATGAAAGACTTTGGTTGACAGAAAGGGCTGTTTCGATACCGGAAGAAAAGCTTGTGTAGATACTTTTTCCTTAAAAGTTTGTTATATGGGTGACAGTCTTTTTTGCTCATGTTAGTATTTGACTCATGAAATATTGTACACCCCTTTTTGAGCGTCTCAAGCCGGAGAAGCAGGAAAGGATTTTAACAACAGCTGTGAGTGAGTTTTCAAAACTTGGTTACAGAACTGCTAATATAAATGTAATTGCTGAGAAAAGTGGAATTAGTGTCGGCTCTCTTTATAAATATTTTGAAACAAAAGAAAATCTTTTTCTGTGTGTTTGTTCACTCTCGGCTGATGATCTCAAATCTGTTTTTAAATTTGTAGATAGTCTTGAGGGGGATTTTTTCTCAAAAATAGAAAAGCTATTGCGGCTAATTTTAGATTATTCCAGAAAAAATCCTGATACAATTCACCTTTATCAGGAGGTCACAACTCAGGGGAATCGTGATCTTGCTGGT
The DNA here is from genome assembly GCA_028527945.1 of Spirochaetaceae bacterium. GTDB lineage: Bacteria > Spirochaetota > Spirochaetia > UBA9216 > UBA9216 > Thalassospirochaeta. The sequence continues at coordinate 7,482 of JAQQAK010000368.1, read as the reverse complement.
AAACTTTCATATGAAGTTGAATCAATCTCTGCTGAGTATTACGCAAAACTATTAACTGCTGCCAAAGAAAATGGAGAGATTGATCCTGATATTGATGAGCGAATGGCGGCTTTTTGTCTTGATAATATTTTTATGTCACTTCAATTTTCGTATGCTGCTGAGTTTTATCAGGAGCGAATGAAAATCTATGTGGCAGATAATATTTTCGAAAATGATGAACGTGTTATTTCTGAATCAATTAAGTTTTTAAAAAAAGCTCTGATTTAGTGTAATTAAACTAAATGCTCAACAAATGCTCCTAATGATGAATGTTTTACTGGTTTCAGAAGAATATATAGAATCCCGGGGGATAATTGGGGAGCTATAGTGAAGGATGTACTTTATGTTATGTGAATGCAATAGTTTTCAAAAGTAATGGAGGAGCACCTTTAACTTGAGATTTGATATAAGCAATGTAATTTCAAAATCGTTTTTATCAAATTAAGCGCCTTGTTACATATGCACCATCCACTTTAAAATCAAAAAAATTGATAATATATTTTAGAACTAAAGATAAACTAGTTTGAGAGGAAAAGAATAATTATGGATGAAATAAAAATTAAGCAATGCCAAATTAGTGATTTAAATAAACTGATAGATATCGGTGTAAAAACATATTTTGATACATTTAAAGAGTTATGCTCTGAGGAAGTAATGGCTGCATATTTGCAAGAAGCTTTCGATAAAGATAAAATACTTTCAGAGATAAATAATAAAAATAGCTTTTTCTATTTTGTATATGTAGGAGAGCATTTAGCAGGATATATAAAGATAAATATTGATGATGCTCAATGTGATTTAAAAGAGCAAAATGGTCTGGAAATAGAGAGAATCTATGTAAAAAATAGTTTTAAAAGGAAAGGAATAGGAAACGCACTAATTAGAAAAGGTGTTGAAATGGCTAAAGATTATAAAAAAGATTTTATATGGCTTGGGGTATGGGAAAAGAACGAATCAGCAATAGAATTTTATAATAAAAATAATTTTTTTGAAATAGGAACTCATAGTTTCAGAATGGGAGATGAAATTCAAAATGATTATATAATGAAAAAAGAAATATAACAAAAGTATAGTGTTCAGTTTACAGAATTCCAGAATAACACAAGTGTTATATATTGTTATTTTCTAATTTGAACATAAATAGAAAATTTGTTTTTATATACAAAAGGATAAGATATAAATTTTAGGATTAAATAATGGAAACAGCGATTATAGTATTAGGTCATCCACCAAATGAAGATGGTACAATACCTTTCAATCTAAAAACACGATTGGACTTGGCTATAACAGAGTATCTAAATAATGATGGAAGTAAATTAATAATGACGGGTGGTTCTGTATACGGACAAATAATCGAAGCTGTTAAAATGAAAGAATATTGTGTGGATAAAGGAATTTCTGAAAGTGATATTTTAATGGAGACAAAGGCCCGTAGTACTTATGACAATGCATTGTATACAGCAAAAATTTTAAAAGAAAATCATGCAGATAAAATAATAGTAATAACATCAAGGTTTCATAGATATAGAACAAATATTATATTTAAGCATTATTTTTCGGATTATCTAATATCGATACCCGAATTAACATCATATTATCTACTAAGAAATTTACACATTTACATTTTTGAATTTTATTTAACAGTAAAGTTGATTATAAAAGGTGATAAGAGGCTTAAACGGGAAATTTTGAATTATATTTGTTTATATAAAACTATTTTGATAATTGTTTAAGCGTAAAAAACAACATTCGGATCTAAGTTTATCATTTTTGCTTGACATATGTTTTGAGTATGGTAAAATGAATTAAAGTGAGTGGCTACTCACTATTAATTTCTTGGAGAATATAATGGGTTATTCAATTACAAACTATCCGGACGCGGATGAGGTTACCAGACAGTTAAAAGAACTGGTTTCAAGACCGCTGCTTTCTCTGCCGGAAGATGTTGTTAAAAACTATCTAGAAAATTATTTTGAGGCTAAATGCCAGAAATCAAAGACTGAAATAGCAAGGGCTAAAGAAAGAATTCCTGGAGGAGTTCAGCATAATCTTGCTTTTAATTATCCTTTTCCGCTTGTTATTGATAAAGCAGAAGGTGCTTACCTTTGGGATATTGATGGAAACAAATATATCGACTTCTTACAGGCCGGAGGCCCCACAGTTCTTGGCAGTAATCCCCCAGAGGTTCGAGAAAAAGTTATTGAACTTTTAAATACAACAGGACCTTGTACCGGCCTATTTCATGAGTTTGAGTTTAAGCTTGCTGAAAAAATCTGTCAGCTTGTTCCTTCTGTAGAGTTTTTTAGAATGCTTGGAAGCGGCACTGAGTCTGATATGGCCGCAATAAGAGTAGCCCGTCTTGCTACAAAGCATAAGAACATTGTTAAAATGGGTGGAGCATATCATGGATGGAGTGATCAGCTTGCTTATGGAATCAGACTTCCTGGAACAATGCATCTTGAATCTCATGGTGTTCCTCGTCATATGTTTAAATATACTCAGGAATTTTATCCCAATGATATAAAAGCTTTGGAACGTGTTCTTCGTCGTAACCAGAGACATGGCGGAACAGCTGCTGTTGTAATTGAACCTGTAGGGCCTGAGAGTGGAACAAGACCTCTTTCAAAGGATTTTAATAAGGAAGTTAGAAGACTTTGTGATAAATATGGTGCTCTCCTAATCTTTGATGAAGTTGTAACAGCCTTCAGAGTCGGACTTGAAGGTGCTCAGGGATATTTCGGTGTAGATCCGGATCTTACCGTTTTTGGTAAGGTTGTTGCCGGAGGTTATCCTTCTGCTGGAGGACTTGGCGGAAAGAAAGAGTTTATGAAATATCTTGGCGCTGGACTTGATGGCGGCGAGAAGGTTAAAAAAGCTCTTATTGGTGGAACAATGGCTGCTAACCCACTAAGTTCTGCTGCTGGTTTTTACACTCTTTGTGAAATGGAAAAACAGAATGCTTGTGAAAAGGCAGGAAGAGCCGGAGACCGCTTGACCAAGGGACTTCAGGACATAATCTCAAAGTATTCTCTTCCATATGTTGCTTTTAATCAGGGTTCAATATGTCACCTTGAAACAGGTGCGGCAATGCTACTGGATATTGATATCAAACGTTTTTGGACAATTAAAGAAACCATTCATCAGGCTCATGAGCGAAAGGCCGCAATGGAATATTTTGGCGCAGCTTATACTGCTGAGGGAATTATTTCTCTTGCTGGAAGTCGTCTTTATACAAGTGCTGCTGATACTGATGAAATTATAGATGATGCTCTTGAAAGATTTGACAGAGTTTTTTCGACTATTAAGGTATAAGAATACTGTAAATTTATTCGTGGGGAAGGGGATAGTTCCCTGCAGCTTTGCTGCGTGATCTTTTATTTTTAAGAATTGTTTAGGGGCTTTGTATGAATTTAAGGCAGTCTAAACCCATTCCTTGCAGAACAGTCATATTCCGCTCTGCTTAGCAAATTATTTATTAGCTTGCAGGTGGAATGATTGACTTATAAATTTCAATTTTTTCAAACCGCCTTAACTGGCGGTTTTTTCATTTTAATTCATGGCTTAATTTGAACTATAAATTAGGCTGTAGAACGAGGAGAATGTTTTGACAAAAGAACAAGCACAGAAAATGGTTTGTGACGCAGGTATCCGCCTGGTAAACGCGGGGCTTACAGCCGGAACATGGGGTAATATTAGCGTCAGAATTGATGACACTTATATGGCTATTACTCCTTCTGGTGGAGAATATGTTTCTATGAAGCCAGAAGATATCACAATTGTTAATATGATTGATAATACTTACGAAGGTAAAAAACCTTCAAGCGAAAAATCTTTGCATATTGCGGTTTACATGGATAGAAAAGAAATTAATGCGGTTGTTCATACTCATAGTACAAATGCCTCAGTTGTTGCGGCTGCCAGACGTGAAGTTCCCCCTGTTTTAGATGATCTTGCTCAGATAGCCGGACCTACTGTGAAATGTGCCGCTTACGCGCTTCCCAGTACAAAGGGGCTTGTTAAAAAAACTATGAAAGCACTTAAAGGCCGCAATGCTGCTCTTTTAGCTAATCATGGCGCAATTTGTCTTGGACGTGATGTTGAAGAAGTTTTTACTTGCTGTGAAGTTCTTGAAAAAGGTTGTAAAGCTTTTATCGAAGCAGAGTTTCTTGGCGGAGCCAAAGAAATTAATAAATTTGAAGCAAGTCTTATGCATCAGATTTACCTGAAAAAATACTCAAAAATACGAATGGATGAAAAATAGGGATAGTGATGAGCAACGAAAAGAACTTAATTCTTGCATATGATGTTGGTACAACATCATTAAAAACTTGTGCTTACCGGCTTAATGAAAAAATAGAGCTTGTGGCAAGTTCTATGGGTGAATATAAACTTACAATAGGGGCCAATAGCTTGGCAGAACAGAATCCTGATGATTGGTTTAAAGCAATGACTTCAACTACAAGACAAGTTTTAACTGAATCAGGGCTTTCTGCTGATCAAGTCGCGGGAATTTCATTTTGCTCTCAAATGCAGGGACTTGTTCTTGTTGATAAAAACGGAAAGGCTCTTCGTCCTTCTATGAGTTATATGGATGGAAGGGCAGAAGCTCAAAAACTTAGCTGTGGAAGTAAAAGCGGAAGACGACCTGCAGGTCCAAAAATTGAAGGTGTTCCAATAAACAAAGTTCTGGATTCAATCAGAATAACAGGAATAGCTCCATTAAGTGTAAAAGACCCATTATGGAAATATCATTGGGTAAGAGAAAATGAACCTGATGTTTTTAAATCTGTTTACAAATATCTTGATGTAAAAGAATATCTTATTATGCGGCTGACAGGTCGAGCAGTTATGACACGTGATTCAGCAGCCGCAACATTTATGTATGATAACCGTCCTGGTAAAGGTGTTTGGAGCAAGGCTATGTGCCGGGCATACAATGTTAACCCTGATCATCTTGCTGATATTATTGATTCTACAGAATGTGCTGGAGGCCTGCTTAAAAATCCGGCATCTGAGATGGGGCTTCCAGAAGGCGTTCCGGTTTTTGGAGGAGGAGGTGATGCTTCTCTGATAGGACTTGGAGCTGGCGCTGTAAACGAAAATGACGCGCATATTTATATGGGAACTTCCGGATGGGTTTCTGTATTAACCTCAAAAAGACTTTTAGATTTAACACATATGATTGCGTCTATCACTGGAGCAATACCTGATAAGTATCAGTATTTTTGTGAGCAGGAAACTGCCGGAAAATGTATGGAATGGGTAAAAAAACACCTTGCAATGGATGAAATTGGTGTTTATCTTGAGAAAAAAGAAGTCTCAGATGATCCAGAAACAGTATATGCTAACCTTTTTGAGTTTTTAAGTGATATAATAAATCAGACTGAACCCGGATGTGGAGGAGTTCTTTTTACACCTTGGTTACAGGGCAGTCGCTCTCCATTTGAAGATGTAAACGCCCGTGGAATGTTTTTTAATATTGGTCTTAATACCGGAAAGAGGATGCTTGTTCGTTCTGTAATAGAGGGGCTTGCATACAATATCAAATGGATGCTTGAGAGTGTAGAAGGAAAACTTAAATGCAATGAAACCCTTCGCTTTGTCGGTGGCGGCGCGCTTTCAGATGTAAATGCCCAGATTATATCTGATATTTTAGAGCGACATCTTGAGGTTCCAGAATATCCACAGAATACAGGTGCTCTTGGTGCCGCAGTTGCTGCTGGTATGGGCCTTGAATTGATATCTGGTTTTAGTGAAGTTCCATCACGAATAAAGATCAATAAGGTTTTTAAACCTGATAATAAAAATCGGGAAGTTTATGAACGAAATTATTCGGTTTTCAAAAAACTATACGCTTCAAACAAACAACTTTTTGCTGAACTGAATAAATAATTTTTTAAAATTATAATCATTAGGGGCTTTGAAAGCTGCTCCATAATTAAAATATTAACTTCATAGCCCTTGCAATATTGGTTGGTGTTGCAAGGGTTCTGCTTATCAAACTTTAAACACAGGATTTCTAAAATTATATTTAGAAATCCTTTTAGATTAAAATCGGAGGAAAAAATGAAAGGAGAATATAAGGTCTATCCATATAGATGGGTTGTACTTGCTTCATTAATGCTTGTAACAGTATTAATTGAAGTTCAATGGCTTACTCATGCCCCAGTCGCAAGAGCTGCTGAAGTTTTTTACGCAGGGCAGTTTAACCCTGAATCTATTATTAATATAGATTTTCTTTCAATGGCTTTTATGCTAGTTTTTTTAATTGTCTGTATTCCAGCTTCATACATCATTGATACATTTGGAATAAAAATCGGAGTAGGTATTGGAGCTATCCTTACTTGTATTTTTAGTTTGATGAAAGGATTTGGAGGCGCCAATTTTACACTTGTTTTAATTGCCCAGATTGGTCTTGCCGTAGCACAGCCTTTTATTCTGAATGCCGTAACTGCTGTTACTGTTAGGTGGTTTCCTTTAAGAGAAAGAGGTACTGCCGCAGGGCTTGCTGCTCTTGCTCAATATATTGGAATCATACTTGTAATGGCAATAACTCCAATGATGGTTGTTTCTACTCCATCAGATCCTGATTATGGAAATGGAATGGATAGAATGCTCCTCATTTATGGAATAATAAGTGCTGTTGGAGCTATGTTAGCTTTTATTTTGATTAAAGAACAACCATCAACACCTCCTTCTTCAGAAAAACTTGAGCATAAAAAGTTTTTTGAAGGACTTAAATATATTTTGAAACAGCGTGATATGGTTTTTGTTCTGATTCTCTTTTTTATTGGGCTTGGAATTTTTAATGCTGTAAGTTCTATGGTAGATTCTATCTCTGCTTCACTTGGAGTTGATGATTCAGACGGTTTGATAGGTGTTTTTATGCTCGGCGGAGGCGTCATAGGCGCGCTTGTTCTGCCAATTCTTTCTGATAAGTTTAGAAAAAGAAAAATATTTTTGGTTCTCGGTCTTGGAGGAATGCTTCCAGGAGTTCTTGGTTTAGCATTTGCTGATGCTATAACTGCTACAGCTGGCGGCGCGTATACACTTGCTCTTATAGCTTCTTTTATTCTTGGTTTTTTTGTGATGAGCGCGGGACCTATAGGTTTTCAGTACGCGGCAGAGGTTAGTTTTCCGGCGCCAGAATCGACTTCGCAGGGACTAATGCTCCTTGTTGGCCAGATTTCTGGTTTAATATTTGTCGCTGGAATGACTGTGAAAGATAATCTTTATTTAAAAGGTTTTATGGAACTTTTTGTAGTACTTTCAGTTATTGCTCTTATTCTTGTCACAAGATTACGAGAATCTCCAATGATTATAACTGAAGAAGAAAAACATAAAGAACTACCTTAATGTAAATAAAGAAAATTTAACAACTTGTTATGCTATATATAATTATCTAATGTTGTTAAATTTTCTTCAAAGCCTCTTTAAAACCCA
>JAQQAK010000367.1 GCA_028527945.1 Spirochaetaceae bacterium | reverse complement strand
TGACCGAAGACTTTTCTGAATATGCTCTTATTGCGGATGTATTTCAAAAAAATGCGTCATATAACATAAAGCTTAAATTTGCTTATCAAACAGAAACAATAACTCTTGAGAATAATTATGCAAAAGAATTGAATAACATTGTCTTTGCAACAGATATAACGATAACTCCTGTAGACTTCATTTCGATTATTACAGGAATTGAAGGAGGGCTTTATTCATTTGGATATCTAAAAGATTTAGAAAACGATAATGAAGAACTCTTAAGTTTTAACGATACTCTTTCAAAATTTTTATTCAATGTAAAATTAGGTGTTGTTATGAACTTTGATAACCTTAATAAATAAAGGCATTGTAAATTGCTATCCAATTTTAATTAATAAAACATATAATTACACACTAAAATAAGTAAAAAAGCAGCAACCTGTGACTAATAAATTACTCGCCTACATCAATAAGAGGTTTTAAATGGATTTTAATAATTGTAGTTAATTATTTGTCAGAGGCTCTTTAAAAACTTAGAGACTTTAGTCTCAGAGTTTCTGAAAGAGCTACCCTACTGTAAATGAAGAAAATTTAACAACTTTTTATGCTATATATAATTATCTAATGTTGTTAAATTTTCTTCAAAGCCTCTTAAAAAACCAAACCAGTGTTTTGAAGAGGCTCGTCATATAAAAAATTGCTATAAATTATTGAGATTAAACTTTCTAAAAACCTTGATGCCGCTTCAATGTATAAAAAAACCCGGCATAAGGCCGGGTAGTAATATTGCAATAGAAAGTTTCTTATTCTTTATTCAGCTGTTGCGTCTGAAGCTCCAGCATCAGCACCTTCTTCTTCTGCATGCATTAACTGTGTTTCTATGTATCTAAGAACCTGCTTGTTACCAAGCTTTGTATATTCAGCATTTCTTCTGGCTTCTTCTCTGTCTCCAAGAATACCCCAAAGTGCTTCATCATCGATATCAGTCTGAAGTTCAAGAACAGCCTTATCATAGGTAACAGTCACATCTTTAATATATGTGATAAAATCACCACCGTCCTGTGCTGCATCCTTATAAAAAATAAATCCAGCTAATTTTACGAAAGGACTTGATTTTGGATATAAAGGATTCTTTTTAAGATCTCTGTCACGAACATCAGAGATATAGTTAGGATTATTCCATGTAATTGTCTTCCAGCCATCAAAATCAAGGTAATCCATAAAAATATTCCGTTGCTTTCGGTTTTCATCTTCAAGAATAATACCAAAACCATTAGGAAAGTTCTTTCCTAGAACATTTATAGTTACACTTTTAACAACACCAACGTTCTTTACAACACCATAACCATTAAACTTTGTGCCTTGAAGATCCTGCTCATCAATTCTTTCATACGCAGGAATATCAAAAGGCGGTTGAACGATTGCCCATGAATTATATGATTCTTCAGGGAAATGTATTCTTGCGCCAAGAACAGTTTCTCCAGCATACTTTGTTGCGCCGTCACTTACAGGTGCAGGGAGTACATATGAATATCTTTTATTGGTGACCGTTCTTGCTGATGATGCAAGTTTAACTTCCCAATTAGCCACACTAAGAGAAGTTTTCATATGCTCTTTCTCTTCATCTGTAAAGCCGGCTCCGGCTTTATCTGAAAAGTCAATATATGTAGCTTCATTTTCACCATCGTCCCTATCAGCTGTTAGCTGTGCAAAATCTATAAGTACCGATTCTTCCGAAAAGACAGGAAATGCCGCTACCATCAGCACCAAACATAGAAGAATTCCGAAACGTTTCATCTAATTGCTCCTTATCAAATTAATTGCTTATATTTATAAAATTATACGAACTGTAGACTGTTTGTCAACGATTTTTATTTTTTTTCATACAGTCTCAGTTTAGTATTTACTTTAAACAGCAGATCAACTACCTGCTGTGGGTTCACCTCCTATAGTTGTCTTAACCTCCTTTACTTCTGGAAAATTAAAAACAACAGCCTTTGTAATGCCGTCGATTATATCCGGAAAACTCATTGGAACAAGTTCCGCCTTGGTTACAAGACTTTCTGAAAATCCCAGATATAGAGTTCCATCATCAAGAAGAATACTTTCCAGCTTAACTCCTGTCGGAATAAGCCTGTAAAGATCAACAGACTCAGGTCCCAAGAGAAGTTCATCGACATATAGTTCAATGTTACCAACTAAATTATGTCTTACAGGCAGACGTCTCAGTTCCCCATAAAGTTCCTGACCATTCTCTTCAGGAAAAAATAAAACTCTCTCTACTTTTCTGTCGGCGTCAACCATTATAAAAACAAGAGTAATAATAAAAAAAAATGTAAATATCGATAAAAAGACTATCGATTTAGTAGATAAGCGCTTTGCTCCCATTTATCTGGAATACCCCCTGGCAGTTTCATATTCATTTACAAATTCAACTATGCCATTATAGATTCCATTACTTAGTTTCTTCAAGTATGAAGTTGAAGATAATAGCACAGCTTCATCCGGTGCGGTAACAAAACCTACTTCTATTAATACTGATGGCATATGCGCGTTTCGTACAACAAACCAAGACTCCTCTTTAGATCCCCTGTCTACAGTAAGCTCTCCTACTGCTGAATCAAGTGATTTTAAAAGAATATTGGCAAGATTTACGCTCTCAATTGTATATTCTTCTTCTAACATTGTATTGAGAATTGGAATTACATCTGAATCTACAGAATCAAGATTTTTGGATCCTAGTAAATCTCTTCTATATTCCTGCGGAAGATACCAGACCTCAAAACCTTTTGCCTTAGTGTTAAAAGAAGCATTTGCGTGAATTGAGATAAAAACCATTGATTCATTACCTTCAAGCTTGGCTGAATTTGAATTTGCAATCTGCGTTCGTTCATCAAGCTTTAAGTACCTGTCAGTATCACGTGTTAAAATTATTTCTTTATCAGGATACTTTACTTTTAAAAGAGCAGCAGTCTGTATTGCAGTCTGCAGAACGACATCTTTTTCTTTTAATGTTTTTTTTACACCGTTTTGGGTAAAATAGCCTATCGCGCCGGGATCTTTCCCTCCATGTCCTGGATCTAAAATAATATACTTAACTCCGCTTAAAATTGGTTTTGCCTTTTCAAAGCGGCTTTTTAAGTCAGCAGCAGTTTTTTCATCTATATAAAAGCTCCCATCAGCCTTTTTAATAGATTTCATGTCAAAATATATTTCATCCATATTGTACAAATACCATGAAGTATTTTCAGAAAATCTTACAACAGTATTTCCGCGCCTCATTTCATAAATACCTTTCCATACATCGTATCTAAGATCAAAACCACATTCTTTTGATAGTTTTACAATTGAAACATAACCATCTTCCGCATAAAGAGAAGTACCCATAATAATAAACAGCAATATGAAAGGAATTATTTTTCTATTCATAGTTTACCCAATCTTTTTGTTTCTATAAACCAAACACCAGCTTGAAGGCCTCCGCGCAGAAAAGCTTTCCAGAAATCAGCAGTAAAATCTTTCTCGGAACATTCTACAAGCTGAGACAATCTGAAAAATGCGTCTTTCATTTTCATACCATGCCAATCTACAGACAATTCTCTATCAAGCTCAGGAAGCATACCACAACCGGAAGCTCCCATTTTTATAACAGCAGCCAAATTCGAAGGCATAGCCAAAACAAAAGCATCCGGAGCCCACGTATAAGTTTTTCGGTAAATAAAATCTGATGTAGCTGAATCTCCAGGAACAAGTCTGAAAAATATTTTCCTGACAGCGTCTTCTGCTGAAGAAACAGCCAACTGACGGTCAGAAGCTGCTGTTATCACATTTGTGCATTTTTGTACATTATTTTCAGGAAAAACAACTCGTTCCCCTTCTCTTTTATGAATAAAAACATCTTTTACATAATCAACTCTTTCAGCCTCCCCTATTCCTTCGATAGAAGAAATTATTCCAGGAATAGATAAAGCGGCCCGCTCTGCAGAAACATTATCTAAAGATGGACTTAGTGAACCAGGACTTTTACCACAGGCAATTTTTACAGCAGACTCAGTAAGATTAACACCACTGCTATATGGAAAAGTCCAACCAGACATAAATCCGCCAGAAAGCCTTGCGGCAATTTCACCGACCATAGCGCCTTTTGCATGAGAATACTTTATATCACCTTTTGCAGCGCCCATTGTTATCCCCAAAGCCTTTATTCCACTTTTAAAAACATCGATAACAGCAGATTTAATTTCTTCATTATATTCTGTGGGCATAGTATGACCCATTTCAATAAAATATGGAGGGAAAAAAATATGTCTATCAGCAAAACCGCAAATTGTAATTTCTCCATTAAAAACAATCGCGTCCAGACTGAACTCCGGGCCATCCATAAATTCTTCAACAATGGCTTCTGAACTTCTTGAAGACGCAATGGCATTTTCTACAGCTCTGTTTATCGCTTCCTTATCTTCAAGATCTTCTATTTTAACAACTCCCCTGGCCCCCATACTATCTACAGGCTTTATAACAACCGGTACACCTATTTCGGAACAAGCCTTAAAAGCTTCAGACGCATTCTTGACTGAACAAAACTTTGGAGACGGAACACAAGCGTCTTGAAAGGTTTTACGCATCAAAAACTTATTACTTGCCTTCATAGCTGTAGAATATTCTATACAAGGAAGTTCTGCTGCAGATGCTGCGTAAGCTACACTTGCAGAAAAATCAGTTCCAGCTGTAAAAACTCCAGCAAGATTCTGCTCTTTTTTTAGCATCACTGCTTTTTCAGCCAAAGCTTCAGCATCTTTAAGATCTATATGACAAAATTCATCAGCAAGAGAAACAGCAGGCGCATCAACATTAGCATCCGCGACATAAACACGGTAACTATTTTTTTTGGCAGCCTTTATTGCGGGAATCTGCATAATTCCTCCGCCCAGAATTAGTATTGATTCATTACCCAATAGAATCCTCCATAACATCTCCGGTTTTTACCGCATAAAACTCAAATGTATCGCCAAGTTTAAAAACTTTTCCAACAACATTTACTACTGCCGCAAAAACATTTTTTATAATAATAGGAAGCCTGCTATAAAATCCATCACTGAAAAAGCGTTCGGGGTGAATAACAGGACATTTTACCTTTTTCACAGTAAAACCAAAATTCGAAAAAAGTTTTTTAGCAGATTCCGGACTCCAAACAGTATAATGATCCAGAGGATTTTGTTCAAAAAATCGTACTGGATTTTTCACGCCAGTTATACCTTTAAAATTAGGAGTCGCGACAGCAAAAACCCCACCGATATTAAGCAATTTATTGATTTTTCTGAGAATATCTGGAAATGATTCCAAATGCTCAATTACAAACCACATTGAAACTACATCAAAATTTTCAACATCAAGTATAGAGGGGGAAAATTCCTCAACAGAAGATACAGCTGTTCTAAAACCGAGATTATCAGAAACCCAATCTGCCGCGTTTTTGGAAATATCGATTCCGTACACATCAAAACCTGAATCTGCTGCCGCCGATAAAAAAGGGCCATATCCACATCCTATATCCAAAAGCCGCCCACCAATACAAAAATGCTGAATTTCATAGCACCTCTTTTTTCCTGAAGTCTTAATTTTATCAAAATCTTCAAGATAAGTTTTTCCATATTGCTTCTGATAATCAGTAAAAAAATAATCTGTTCCGTATTCCATCTTTTCATGGCCAAAATAGACTTGATTAACAAGACCACAATCAGGACATTTATAAAAACTGAAGTTTCGATTACGGTAAATAATTTCTTTATGAGCCGCACCGCAGCCTCTACAGAAGGTCACTGAATTATTTAGGGAAAGAATAAAATCAGAAAGGCTGTCAACGTCAAACCCTGAATACCTTCTTACGGCCTTAAAAACAGGTTCAGGATTTGTAAGTAATTTTTTTAATTTCTTTACTTTAGGCTCTATCACACCTATTTCTGGAAGTTCAGCTTTTTTTGATATCTTTTGATGATATTCTGATGGGTTTAACAAAATAACTGGAACACCAGAATGAAGGGCCTCAAAACAGGTAAGACCTACAATAGTAAATACAAGATCCCATTTACCAAGAATTGACGCAAGATTTTCCGGTGAATCTAAAATATTTATTTCAGAAGGATATTCATGCTCCTCAAAGAAAGGTCCTGTAACAAGTGTAATATTGGATAATGGAATAAGTTTTGTTTTTTCTATCATCCTTAAAAACTTTCCGCTGAGATTTCCTTTATCTTCTCCACCAAAGGAGACAAGAACTCTGTCTGTTTTTAGAGAATCAGGCAACTCCTTAACTTTATCAGGAAGATTAAGAAAACCCGGAGAAAAAATATTTGGAGAAATTGTCTCAAGATTTG
>JAQQAK010000366.1 GCA_028527945.1 Spirochaetaceae bacterium | reverse complement strand
CAGTTATTCTTACCAAGCTTGATGAAACTTTAAAGCTTGGAAATGTGATATCAGTGCTTCAGGAAAAAGACGCGCAGATAGCATATGTTACAGATGGACAGTGCGTTCCAAAGGATATTCAGCAGGCTGAAGCTTCGTCATTATTGCGGAGACTAGAAGGATTTAAAATAAACGAATCGGCAATGATTCAATAAAAAAATGGAGAAAAAGATGACTGATCAGGCAGAACAATTAAGAGAAATGATGAAAGATCGGGAAGGCGGGAAAACTTCTTCCTCTAACAGAAAAGAAAAGAAGACACGAATCATTGCTGTTTCAAGTGGAAAAGGCGGAGTTGGTAAAACTAATATTTCTGTTAATCTTGCAATAGCCTACGCGCAGCTTGGTAAGAAAGTTATAGTGCTTGATGCAGACCTCGGTCTTGCTAATGTTAATGTTGCTTTAGGCATTATTCCAAAATACAACCTTTATCATGTTATAAGAAAACAGAAAACGATGAAGGATATTCTGCTAAATACTAATTATGGCATTCAAATAGTTGCAGGGGCTTCAGGATTTTCTAAAATTGCTAATCTTTCTGATGAAGAACGTGATGGTTTTATAACCGAAATGGCAGAGTTATCTTCTGCTGATGTTATAATTATTGATACAAGCGCCGGAGTCTCTACGAATGTATTATCATTTATAGCAGCGGCTGATGACGCAATTATTGTTACGACACCTGAACCTACCGCGATAACTGATGCTTATGGTATAATAAAGATTATAGCTACAGAAGTGGATAATATGAATCTTTCTTTAAAGCTTGTAGTAAATCGTGTAAAAAGTGTAACAGAAGGAAAGAAGGTTTCTGAGCGTGTAATAAGCATTGCCGGACAATTTTTGAACCTTAAAATAGATTATCTAGGGTATGTTTATGATGATCCAGCAGTATCTGCTTCAATATTAAAGCAGAAACCATTTATGATTGCTGAGCCGGGATGCAAGGCTGCTATTTGTTTAAAACATATTGTTAGCAGACTTGAAAAGGTTGAGTATAAAGAAGGAGGCGGCGTTACTCATTTCATTAAAAAGCTTTTCAGTAGCTCTACAGCAGAGTGATTTAAGGTTTGCCTTGACTGCAAAAGTTTTTTGAAATAAGCTGAATAAAATGTTTTTTGAGAGGATTGAAAACTGGAAAACTGTAACTGCTGTTTTTGCAGCCGCAGGATTTATTATCTCAATAATATCCGGAATTATAGGCCGTGTAGGTCTTGGGGTTCTGGTTTTTAGAGCTTTAATTTTCTCAGTATTATTCAGTGGAATATCGCTGCTGATAATGTTTTTGATTGATAAATATTTACCTGAGCTGATAACTTCAGATTCAGAAGATGAGTATGATGTTAATATAGAAGATAATGAGGCTTCAACTGCCAAAAATACTGATGTTGAAATGAAGGGGCAGAATCTTGATGTAACAATAGAAGATGATGCTGGTGACGCGCCGTATTTTAATGAAAACGCAGCTGAAGATTCTGATGATAGCGGACCCCTTCAGGATGAAGATAACATAGAAGAGATGCAGGACGGTAGTGTTGAAACTAAAGCGTCTCCTTCTACTTCTGAACAACCTGATAATTTTATTGAAGATGAGTCTTCTGAAGAGCTTTCTTCTGAAGAGCTTTCTACTGAAGAACTTCCGGACATTGGAGCTTTAGGTGATAGTTTTAATGGTATGGGTTCAGAACAGGAAGATAGTGCTGTAGGTAGCATGAGTGGAGTTGGAAAAACAGGGGGAGCTGAGATAATGGGTGGAATGCACTCTACTGATGAAATAGCCAAAGCTGTTCAAACAGTATTAAAAAAGGACCAGGAAGGTTAACCGATGGATGTGAAATTGCTTCAAACTAAAACAGAGGAAGAATTATGGACAATGTACAAAAAGTCCAAAGAGCCTGCAATTAGGGATTACTTTGTAAAACAGTACGCGCCGCTTGTTAAGTATGTTGCTGGAAAGGTCGCTGTAGGAATGCCTCATAATGTAGAATTTGATGATCTTGTAGGTTACGGCGTATTTGGTCTATTTGACGCAATTGAAAAGTATGATCCTGATAAACATGTAAAGTTTAAAACTTATGCTGTTACAAGAATACGTGGAGCTATTTTTGATGAGTTAAGATCTATTGACTGGGTTCCCAGATCTGTTAGACAAAAGTCTCGTCAGGTTGAAGACACTGTTCACAGGCTTGAGGCTTCTTTAGGGCGCTCTGCTACTGATCGAGAAATAGCTAATGAAATGGGGCTTAATCTTGCTGATTACCAGAAAACTATTTTGAAGATAAGCGGTACATCAATTATGTCGCTTAACGATGTTTGGTATACAGGAGAAGATAACGACAAAGTATCAATTGTTGACAGTATAGAATCTCCGCAAGGTTTAAATCCTGATATTATTGTAGAAAAAGATGAAATAAAGAGAGTTATAATCGAAGCAATAAATGACCTTCCTGAAAAAGAAAAAAAGGTATTGGTTCTTTATTATTACGAAGATTTAACTCTTAAAGAAATCGGCAAAGTTTTAGAGGTTACAGAGTCTCGTGTATCTCAGCTTCATACTAAAGCAATTGTAAGATTAAGGGCTAAGTTAACCAATCTAAAGAAGGGAATAATGTAATATATGGTCCAGTTATCTGAATTACGTAAATATATGAAACAAAAGGCCGAGGACGATAGGGCAAGGCGTACAGTTCAGGTAGCGGGGGCAACTATAGACGATGCTTTGGAACAGGCTGCTATAGAATTAAGTGTTCCATTAAAAAGAATAGAATATGAAGTTATAGAGCCACCTTCTGCCGGTTTTTTAGGATACGGAAAGAAGAATTGTATCCTAATTGCGTATGAAATTGAAAAGAAAAAGAAAGACAAGTTCTCAGAAGGTGATTTTGATCTCGGTTTTGATACTGATGATATGGAAGCTGATATTCGTCGTGATAGAGATGGTGAGGTTATTGTAAAATTCAGGCAGGAAGGTGTTTTTATGAAAGTTTATCCACCTGTCGGAGAAGGACAAAAGGTTACTGAAAAAGAAGCCCTTTCTATTATTAAAAATAAAGGTATAACTGGCTTTAATAAATCTATTGTATCTGCATTGGTAAAAAGTGCTGACGGTGAAAGGGTTAGAATTGCTGATTACGAGTATAACCCAATGAACGATGCTTTAATGACTGTCCAGATAAAAGATGCTGAGATGAAGGCTTCTGTATATATTGAGCCTCCTGGAGAGGGAGGATCTGATATTACATCTGAAAGTATAATTGGGCTTCTTAAAGCAAATGGTGTTATTCATGGTATCCTTGAAGAATATATAACTGAAATAGAAGATCATCCTGTTTATAATCAGCATCTTGTTGTAGCTGAAGGCTCAAAACCTGTAAATGGTAATGATTCCAAGATAGTTTATAATTTTGAAGAAGGACAAGCTCAGGTTAACTATAAAGAAAAGCATGGTAAAGTTGACTTTAAAGAGATGAATAAGATTCAGAATGTTGTTGAAGGACAAATTCTGGCAAGAAAAACACCTGCAGAAGAAGGCATTCCCGGTCGGACTGTTCTTGGAAAACTATTACCCGCAAAGTCTGGAACAAATTATAATTTTTCTATTGGAAAGAATGTAAGAATCTCTACTGATGGTACAACCGCAATTGCAGATTTAAGTGGTCAGGTAATGATTACGGCAGGTAAACTGACTGTAGAACCGGTTTATGTTGTTCCTGGAGATGTTAATCTTAAATCAGGCGGAAACATTATATTCTTGGGCTCTGTTGTTGTTAATGGAAGTGTAGAAGACGGTTTTAAAGTAAAAGCTTCAGGTAATATTGAAGTCCTTGGAAATGTTGGAAAGGCTGAAATTGACGCTGATGGAAACGTAATTGTTCATCAGGGAATTAATGGCAAGACAGAAGGTTTGGTTCGCGCTGGAAAAACAATATGGTCGAAGTTTATTGAGAATGTAAATGTTGAGTGTGGTGACGCAGTTGTTGCAACTGACGGCATCATAAATTCGAATGTTATTTCGGACAGGCTTATTGCCTGTATGGGAAAGAGAGCTACTATTGTTGGTGGCCGGCTAAGAGCCACAGAAGAAATTCATGCTAAAACACTGGGATCTCCAACAGGATCAGAAACTATTCTTGAAGTTGGATGGGATCCAAAGAGTAAAGAAAAGCTTCAGAATCTTGAAAAAGAATTGGAAGAAAAAACTACTGAGATAGATGATATTGAACGAAATATATTAACTCTCCAAAATTATAAACGAAAAAAGAAGAAACTTCCTGAAGATAAAGAAGAATATTTGGCTGAGCTTGAAGAGAAGAAAGAAGAAGAATATTCAGAGAAAGCAAGGCTTGAAGAAGATATTGAGAAGATCAAGGAATACTTGTATTCTTTGAAGTATGTGGGAAAGGTATCTGCCGCAAAAAAAGTGTATCCTGGTGTAAAAATCCTTGTTAAGGATGCTAATTTAAAAGTCAGGAATGAATTTAATAGTTCTACTTTTGTAAATGAAGATGGCGATGTGAAGGTTCTTAAATACATTCCGCTTGAAGAAGATTTATCGAGGTAATTATAATGTCAGTATCACCCCTTGATATGCAAATTCTATACAGTAATCTGAAAAATGTTGGCCAGCAGCATGCCGCTGAGCGCGGCGCTGAAATAGCTCAACAGGATAAAAAAGCTGATGAGATTGTTAGAAAAGCTGAAGAACGTGATCATAAAGTTGATGAATCTAAAGATGTCGAAACAGGTGTTGATAAGATAAATGAAGAACCTCAAGGAAAAGGCCGGCATAATGAAAAACATGCCAAAAAAGATAACGACAACAAAAACTCTAAAGAAGACGAGGTCAAAACGGAAAAAAAATATTTCGAAGATCCTGATATAGGACATCATATTGATATTTCCGGTTAAATATAATGGTTCTTAATATAATTTTTTTTCTTGTATCTATAGCTATTTTAGCTGTTATTTACATCCTTCTCAGAAAGCGCATAGATAAACTCACTGATACAAAAAAAATGAGTTCCGAAATGTCAGGAGAACTTGATATAATTCTTTCTGAAATAAATCAGGCTACTGACAGAAATATTCAAATAATTGAAGATCGAATAAAGCAGCTGGAAGAATTAGTTGAAAAAGCAGACAGTCGAATAACGCTTCTTGATAAAAAAACAACAACAAAGGAAGTCATTTCTCCCAAAAGGCATACTCCTTCTCCAGAGAAAAAATCTGAAAAACAGATTCAATTAGAAATACCTGAGAAGGAAGACGATAAAAACGAACTAACATATTCACATTTAAATAGAATGTCTGTTATGTCTGATATGATTACTCCAATGGCTGTCACTGAAAAGAAAACAAATGGAACTATAGATATTAAACAAAAAATAATAGCTTTATACAAGAATGGGATTGACTCTTCAATTATTGCTTCAAATGTTGGAATCAATTTGGGTGAAGTCGAATTAATTATATCATTATATAAACAGGCTAATGGACTTTGAAGATGGCAGAAGATCAGCTTTATCAAACCTTCCAACATGATAAAACACTTTTT
>JAQQAK010000365.1 GCA_028527945.1 Spirochaetaceae bacterium | reverse complement strand
TTATTCCATATCCGTGAGTTTCTGTATTTTCAGCACCTGAAAGTTTTGTCCAGAGTCTTTCTCCACTACTATTATACTTTGTTAGAAACATATCAGTAGTTCCAGTCAAAGTTTGCCCATCAAAAGAACCATCAGTCTCTCCTGAAACAGAAGTATCTCCTGTAACATAAATATAGCCATATGTATCGACAGCTATTCCGTAACCTTCTGAAGTAACGCTGGAGCCACCAAGAAGTTTTGTCCACTGCATAATTCCTCTACGGTTATATTTAGAAATAAGCACATCATATCTGCCAGTCAAACTTTCTCCGGCAATCGAACCATTTGTTATCCCTGTAACATAGATATTCTCATCAGAATCTATGCACATCCCCTTACCATATGTTTCCTTCCCTGCTGCTCCAAGCAGCCTTGTCCAATATCCAATAACTACAACAGTAAAAGTAACACTTGAGCTTTCATCTCCTTTTGAAATAGTAGCATTAAGGGTTACTGTTTTGTCTCCTGATGATGGACGTGTTACTGTTCCATCATTAGCAATTACATCTGTATTACTTGAGCTCCAGGCTATAGTTGTCCCATTTGAACCGCTTGTCGGTAAGGTTAAATTGTTTATTATGTTATCAGAAGAATCCTTCCCAACATAGATTATAGCAAGGCTTTCTTTGTCTAATTCGACAGCCTCAGAATCAGAAAGTTCTATGACGGCATCACTGCAGCCTATAGTCATAGAAAGAACAATAAATGCAAGACCTGTTAGAGCAATACCTTTACACATCTTTGCCCTATTTTTAATTTTCATAAAATCCTCCAGATTTTTATTTTTCAATTCAAATAAATATTTTTATAAAAAACTGTCTTGTATGCTATGTTTAAAAAGAAAACGTTTCATTAACAAATGTTAAATTAGATTTAAAAAGATTTTTTTAGATAAGAATAAAAACTTGTGTCGATCTTGTGCTGTTTCTATAAACAGACGGCCCAGTCACCGTAGTCAAATGTTCCGCTGCCGTGATGCAGCTTCCCATCGGCCTTTATCTGCTTGAACGAGTCTCTCATTCTTGTAAGTATTTCTGGCTGAATATCCAGACTGTGGTGTGCCGGATATACATTCTTTACCGGTAGAGCTGCTATTCTTTCCAGTGAGTTCAGGTAGGCAGCTGGATCTGTGGAAGGGTAATACGCAAAAAGGGTGTCCTTGTAAACCAGATCTCCCGTAAACAGATAGCCTTTGCCTTCTTCCCAAAAGCACATATGCCCCGGAGAATGTCCCGGTGTATGAAGTATCTGAATCCGACGTCCGCCTATATCGATTGTATCATTATCCTTCAGTATTCTGGCGGGCTGTCCCTGAAAGAATTTATATGTATTTACATCATAGCCCTTTGGAAGATCGCAGCGGTCAACAACCATTTCCCTTATTTGCTCAATTGTAAGGGGGAACTCTCCGCTTAGCCAGTTTAGTTCTTCCCCGTGGGCGTAGAAGTCCGGAAAGTATTCATGCCCGCCGATATGATCCCAATGAATATGGGTTGCAACGGCAGTAACAAGCTTATCTGTCAGTTTGGTTACTTCATCATAAATATTGCAGATTCCAAGCCCGGTATCTATCAGCAGGCTCTTTTTATCTCCGTTCAAGAGATAGCAATGTGTTTCTTCCCAGTGGCGGTATTCGCTAATAATGAATGTATCGTTGTCAATCTTGTCTATTGTAAACCAGTCGCTCATATGTTTGTCTCCTTAGCCTATCTTGAAGCTTTCTATTTTTTTAGTTTTATTTTTTCTAAGATACCAGTCGTTGAATAATAGTTCGAGGCTGTCTACCTCAAAGGTTCCAAAATCAAGGTTTTTATAATATTCCAGTTTTTTTACTAAACCTTCAGCATTTAACAGCGGATTTCTGAAACGGATAACCGTTGAATGTGCTGTTTGGAGTTTATACCGCTTATCAATTGTATTTTCAAGAGTTTTACCACTAAAGGCTTCTCTAAGTTTTTTTCTTATGTCATTTAAACTATCGTTTTCAGCAAAGCCTCTAATCATTACGCAGGATGGAGAGGCGGTAATTCCATTTACGCTGATTGCTAAGCTTTTTGTTTTTGACAAGACCTCTGTTATAATCTTTGTGTAGGCTGGAACATCAATATTTGAAAGAGAAAACCCATCATAGCATGATATAATTGACAATACCGTTATATGCATATCAGATTCCGGATAATAATACTGGCCGGGTTCTATTTGTTTTATATCGTTCAGAAAAGCAGATATATTTTCTTTTATGCGGGAAGGAGGCCTAAGCACCAGACTTAAACCAAATCGGTTATCATTAGCGGAATCAATCATCTTGTCTATTTCATAATTATTATCCGCAATCTTTTTTATTGATTCGATATAGAGGTTATTGTAATGCTTATTTAGATCCATTTTTATGCCCACAATTTCTAAAAATGCTTTTTTGATTTAAATTTATCTGTCCCTTTGGTGACAGTATAATTATAAGCATTTCTTCAATTGAAGATAATAACGCTATTACTATTGCCAGCGCAAGAAAATAATTTTGTTTCAGTATCAGCATTATCGGCAGCATGAATATCAAGAGGCCAGCAGTTTTATTCGCGATAGTATGAATCAAGGTTAATTTTTTGTGACGCGCAAGGCCAAGTATGAGACTTAGAATTCTTGTTATAAAAACTGCTGCTATTGGTATCAGGTAGAACAGAAGAAGATCTCTTTGCTCTATAACCAGATAGACTCCCAATATAATGTAAAAAACAAGATCTCCCAATGAATCAAGTCTTGCTCCTAAATCAGATTCCAGCCTGTATCTTCTGGCAATAAATCCGTCCAGAATATCGCTTAATCCTGCCAGCAGATATATTACCACAAACATAACTGGATTCTTAAATAGACACAGAAGCAACAGCGACAGGATAATCCTGCTAATGGATATTATATTGGGAATGCTTTTCAGTTTAATTATCAAGCTCCTTCTTTCATGACGTATTTATGGTAAACATCTTCCAGATATTTCAGTGAGGCCTTCTCTGCATCCTGATTATATTTAAACTCACTATTTTGTTCCGATCTTAATTCTTTATACAGCTCAACTATTTTCTTAAGCCCCTCGTAGCATGATTCTCTTTCATATGTTACAACTGACTGCTTTAATCTTTCCAGATATTCCGGAGCGTCGATTTCTATTTTTCGTACACCCTTTGGCTGCTTTCCCTTTTTTAATAAAATAAGCGGGCCTATGACGGTTTGACGCAGAAAGGAAATCAATTCTACCGTCTCAAATATCTCTCCGCGCCCTATCTTTCCTGCTCCGTAATGAACCCAGATCCAGAAGCGGTCTTCGAGCCATTGAGAAGAGGGCTCCGGAAAACATGCCTGTTCTTCTTTCAGCTTTTCAGAGACCTTGTTGTCAACTTCCCAGAGTATTATAAAATCTTCAACCCTGTGGGCAATATCATCAAGCGAAACAAATTTAAGATCAACATGAATCAAAGGATTGTCATACAAACAGATTAAAACCCTTGGCTCTCCCACGTGCTCACCAGTGAAGGCTGAAAGTAGATTTCCTAATCCTTTTGCTATCTCAAGTTTTTCATTCATTACCCTGTTGTAGTTTTCCGGCTCAATAGCAATTACCAGATCGATATCGGAAAAATCGTCCATCTCACCTGTTATGTATGAACCGGCCGCGGCGATACCAATTATACTTTTTTCCTTTTTTAGCTGTTCAATCGCGTTTTCTAAAAATACCTTCTGCTCCAAGATCATTCTCTCATCCTTTAATAATATTGGTGTTTTGTATTTTATCATATTTACTGAGTTGATTGTGTCAGGGGAAGGGGGCTTGCTTTTATTTTATCACTAAATATAAACAGAAGGTAATCTCAAATTAAATTTACTTATAGGGCTGACGGTTGCTTTTTTTATGATTATAATTCCCTCTATAATTAAATCATTATACCGTTATATGGTATTCTTAAAAGAATATCTAAAAAGGAGCCACAATTGAAAAGCATAACAAAAAATCAGCTGACAGATCAGCAAATTATAAGTCTTGTAAAAAACGCCTTTGGTGACGATTGCAAAATTGGCGAAATAACAGAGCTTAAGGGGGGAGCCTTTAATTCCGCCTACTCTATAGAGAGACTCTCAGAAAACGACAAGGTTGTTCTAAAAATATCAACTTCACCTGATACCCCTGTTTTGAGCTATGAAAAAGATTTAATGCGGCGTGAAATTTTTACCTGTAAGCATATCTCAAAAAACACCAGCCTGCCTGTGCCTGAGATTTTATATCATGATATTTCGAGAGAAAAGATTTCTTCCGACTATTTTTTTATGAGCTGCCTTGAGGGGTTTCCAATGCAGGATGTTAAAAAGAAAATTCCAGCTGATAACCTTGTAAAACTGAAAGAAGAGATGGCCGGGTATTTTGCGCAGATTCACAAAATTAAAGGTACAACCTTCGGCTATATGAACGGTGACGGCACGGCTCTTTACGCAAACTGGAAAGAAGCTTTTTCTCATATGTTCAAGATGATTCTTGATGATGGGAGGCGTCTTAATCGAAACCTGCCGTATGATAGAATCGAAAAGGCTTTGGAGGAGCATTCAAGCATTCTTTCAGGGGTAACGGAGCCAAGCCTTGTTGATTTTGATCTATGGGCCGGAAATATCTTTCTTAAAGAAACTGGCGGAGAATATAAAATTACCGGTATTGTAGACTTTGAAAGGGCATTCTGGGGCGACCCTTTGGCAGATTTTCCATCAGCTGTAATGCTTTTAAAGGATTTGGATAAGGAAGAAGACTTCTGGACTGCTTACACAAAAGCCGCAGAAAGAGCAACTGAGAGAAGCAAAGAAGAAGAGGCCAGAATAGTAATGTACAGAATGTATCTTTTTACAATAATGGCAGTAGAAACATACAGGTACGGAAAACTGTACGCGCTTCTTCAGAAAACCTTTTCTGTAAGCGTTATAAAAAAATGCCTTAAAAAGCTCGAATCGTTTTAATATGTCTGAAAATCTGCAAAGTAATGACAAGCTTGGAAGCGCGCCTGTAAAAAAGCTTCTGTACAGGATGTCGGTACAGACATCCTTTTCGGTTCTTGTTTACAGCCTCTATGGCATTGTAGACGCCTTCTTTATCGCAAAGTGGGGTGGAGCCTCCGCGGTTGGTGGAATATCAATAATCTTTCCGCTAAACATATTTCTATACGCGGTAAGTATTACTGCCGGAAGCGGGGCTTCATCAATAGTATCAAGGGCCATTGGGCGTAAAGATTTTGAAACCGCCAAGACTGCCGCGGCCAATGCCATGATGATGTTCTGGATTACCGCGGTTATAATTACAGTCTTTGGAATTATATTCATGGACGGGCTTCTTGGCTTTTTGGGTGTAACAGACGAAATCCAGCCATTTGCTCAAAGCTATCTTAAAATCATTCTTATCGGGGCAATTACAAGTACTGGTTTTTCAAATGTAATAAGGGCAGAGGGAAATACCAGTTTCGCTATGTATCAGTGGATAATTCCAACCCTTCTTAATCTTGCCCTTGATCCAGTTTTTATATTTGTTTTTAAGATGGGGGTAAGAGGCGCTGCAATATCAACGGTTATCTCACAGGCTGTATCTGCTTCAATGTGTGTTTACTATTTCTTTTTCTCAAAAAAAAGCAGCATAAGGCTTTCCGCAAAACATCTTAAGCTGCAATCTTCTATTATAAAGGATATAATATCGATTGGTTGTCCAGCCTTCTTTCAACAGGCCGGCAGCAGTCTTTCTCTGGTTTTTATTAATAACTTTCTAAAAAAATACGGCGGCGGAAACGCTATAAGCTCCTTTGGAATAGCCACCAAGATTACAACATTTATGGTTATCCCACAGCAGGGTATTGTCTATGCCGCGAAGCCCCTTATTGGTTACTCATTCGGGGCCGGTAAGTTTAAAAGACTCAGAGAAACAATATTCTCTTCTGGCAGAATGAACCTCATCTTTGGCCTTATTATATTGGCCCTGCTGCAATTGTTTCCGGTTCAGCTTATGAGGATTTTCAGTAGTGACCCGGATATTATTGCTGCCGGAAGCAGAATGCTTAGAATAATTTCACTCTCCTTCCCGTTCAGCGGGGTCTTTAATATATGTATTGAATACTTTCAGTCTGTCGGCAAGGCTAAATCTGCCGCTTTCTATTCGGTTTTTAATACCCTGATTGTAATGATTCCATTGCTGCTTATTTTCTCAGCCCTGTTTGGTCAAACTGGCATTTTTGTTTCAATTCCGGTTTCTGCCATGCTCTCTTTGCTTGTAATAGGTTTTTCAATGAAAAAAGTTCTAAAAGAATTTAGTTTAAATATCTCATAAATAAGAATTTGATGTATATAAAGTTTATGAGTTTTTTTATATATAAAGGAGTAGTTTTATGGAAAGTTATCCATCTACTTATATTTTGCTTGCTGCCGTTTCAGGATTGTTTTGGACAATTACATATATCTTAATTATAAAAAGAGGGTTTCAGGATAAAATCCATGGTATGCCTATGTGGGCTTTGGCAATGAATATTTCTTGGGAATTTATTTATTCTTTTGTAACCCCATCACCTATGCCACAACTTATTATTAATATTATTTGGTTTTCTTTTGATATTGTTATTCTATTCCATTTTCTTAAATACTGGAAACATGATTTTCCTGAATTTAAGGCAAAGTTTTTTTATCCATTCTATATATTAGTTCAGGCCACAGCTTTCTTGGGAGTTCTATTTATTCAATATGATTGTCTTAATTCTGGAGTTATGAATTTACAAGCAAGTGAAGGATACACTTTGGGTATGGGGCGTGCCTATTCTGCATTTGGAATGAATATGTTGATGTCTATTCTTTATGTAGGGCTTATTATAAAAAGAGGATCTGTTGCTGGGCAGTCAATCTATATTGCTATAGCTAAATTAATTGGTACAGTATTTGCAGATTTACCTTTTATTCTTTTTCCAAAATCTCAATTGACTCCAGGATCTCCTAACTCTGATGAACTCCTTTTTCCATATATGTATGGAGTTATACTCATTTTTGATATTATCTATGTTGTTCTTGTCTTCAAGCGGTGTAAAAAAGAGGGGATAAATCCCTGGAAGCGGTTGTAACTTTTAAATTTATAGCAATTTTACACTATTGTATTATTGTTCCTATGGTATTCAACAATACCTTGAATGTCGCATTATCGATTTTTATTTATGATCTGTAGATCTCTCCATCCTTGCTTTAACAAATAATGACAAATTCTCTGAATACGTAGAACACAAATAGTAGCCATACTTATATATGAAAAATTTAGGTTGATGAGCCTCTGATATTTATTTTTTGAGATCTAAAGTGTGTTTGTATTTATTGTAATAAATAAAACCTTGTATGAAATTTTTTTATCGCTTGACAATTTTTATGTTCTTATGTAAAGTAACGTTACTATAAGAAGAAACGATAAGCTTATATATGGAGATAAAAATGAAGGAAAAGAATTATCTTGTTAAAAAGATCCCTGGAGAAAAATTTACACCATTTGCTTTGGCTTTAAAGCTTAATGCTGCTGTTATATTGGAGTCTTCTTCTATCAATAAAGGGCGGGAAAGATATTCAATTCTTCTCGTAAATGAAGCTTTTAGAGTTATTCAAGATGGAGATTCTACATATCAAATTACTACAGACGGACGCCGTAAAAAAATAGTAAATGGCGGGCGGGATATTCTTGATTCTATAAGAATGTTTGCTTTGTTTCATAAAAACTCAGAGCATGATTTTCCTTTTCCTGCTGGAGGCATAGGATTTCTTTCATTTGAGTTTGCTCGTTTTTGTGATGACATTAAATTTACAGATAGAGATGACTCTCTGGGACTTGATGAAGCTGTGTTTATATTTGGAAATTCTTTTTGTATTTTTGACCATTATACAGATGAAATATATCTTCTTGTCATGAATTATCCCGGTTATAAAGTTGATCTCGAAAATGAATTAAGTAGACTTGAAAAAGAAATATTTGACCTGAATTTTAATTATATGGCAGATCCTCCTCCTGTTGCTCCAGCGGAAATACTTTCGGCAAAAGAGGCTGAAGAAGAATATATGAAAAATGTTGAATTTATGCGCTCAGAGATTATAAAGGGAAATCTTCTTCAAGGTGTTCCTTCCCGAAGGCTTGAGGTAAAAACTGATATAAAGGCCATTGATGCTTACCGGAACCTCCGAACATCAAACCCCTCTCCTTATTTGTTTTATCTTGATTTTGGCGGTTATCAGCTATTTGGTGCTTCACCTGAGGTCCATGTTAAGGTAAAAAATGGCCGTGTTATTATAAGGCCTATTGCTGGTACAAGACGCCGGGGAAAGAACGAGGCTGAAGATATTGCGTTAGCAGAAGAGCTTTTAGGTGACCCTAAAGAGCGTGCAGAACATCTCATGCTTATAGATTTAGCTCGTAACGATCTGGGACGTGTTTGCAAAAGCGGTACTGTTAAGGTTACTGAGTACATGGTGATAGAGAAGTATTCAAAGGTTATGCACATTGTTTCTCAGGTCGAAGGGGATTTGCGTGATGATTTTAACAGTACTGATGCTGTAAGAGCAAGTTTTCCGGCAGGTACTGTAAGCGGCGCTCCCAAGATTCAGGCTATTGAGACTATTTCCAAGATAGAAAAACAAAACCGAAGTTTTTATGCAGGTCTTGTCGGTTACATGGATGCCAATGGAGATCTTGATACATGTATTACGATAAGAAGCGGTCTTAAAATAAAGGATAAACTTTACCTTCAGGCTGGAGGCGGAATTGTTTACGATTCAACTCCTGAACGGGAGCTTGAAGAAACTAATGAAAAGCTTAGAGCTACGGCATTATCAGCCGGAATTGAATTATAAGGGGAGGGGCAGATGATTTTAATAATTGATAATTATGATTCGTTTACATACAACATTTATCAGGAGTTATCTCAGCTTACAGATGAAGAAATTAAGGTTTATAGAAATAACAAGATTACTATAGAAGAAATTGAGAAGCTTAATCCATCCCGGATAATAATCTCTCCTGGCCCGGGTGAGCCGGATGGTGCAGGGATTTCAATTAATGTTATCAAAGAGTTTTCTGGAAAGGTTCCTATTTTAGGAGTTTGTCTTGGCCATCAGGCTATTGCCAGATGCTTTGGTGGTAATATTGTGCAGGCTGGAGAAATTGTTCATGGCAAGGTTGATGAAGTAACACTTGATGGCCGTGGCCTTTTTAGAAACCTTCCTACCAAGGCAGAGTTTACCAGGTATCATTCTCTTGCTGCCGAGAAAAGTAGTCTTCCTGACTGCCTTGAGGTCACTGCTGAAACAGCTGATGGTGAAATAATGGGACTACGGCATAAGGAATTTATTGTTGAGGGGGTACAGTTTCACCCTGAATCAATTGGTTGTATTGAAGCAGGGAAGATTGTTCTACAGAATTTTCTTAGATATAAACGTGAACCTCTTGATAAAAAAGGTCTTCTTAACAAGCTGCAGGATGGTGAATCTCTCAGTTTTGAAGAAGCAGCCGGTTTTATGGACGAACTTACTGAAGGAGTTCTAAGTCCTATTTTTATTTCAGCAATACTTACAGCTCTTAATTGTAAGGGAATTACTTCTGAAGAAATTGCTGGATGCGCGTCTGTTTTAAAGAACAAAAAGGTTAAAATCGAAACTAAGATGCCAACACTTGATACATGTGGGACAGGTGGAGATGGTAAGCATAGTTTTAATATTTCTTCGTTTTCAGCGCTTATTGCAGCAGCCTGTGGTGCAAGGGTTGCAAAACATGGTAATAAAGCTGTCAGCTCAAAGAGCGGAAGCGCTGATTTTTACAAAGAACTTGGTATAAATTATAATATTAGTCCTTCTCAGTCTGCAGAGCTTATTGATGAAGAAAACTTTGCTTTTCTATTTGCCCCATTTTTTCATAGTGCCATGCGTTTTGCTGGGCCTGTACGAGCTGAGCTTGGTGTTAAAACGATCATGAATTTGCTTGGTCCACTTGTTAATCCTGCTGAATCTGACTACCAGCTTATTGGCGTTTATGACAATGAACTCTGTCCTGTTATGGCAAGAGCCGCAAAGATGGTTGGTGTAGAACGGGTTATGGTTATTCATAGTGAAGACGGTTTGGATGAGTTGTCTCCGGCTGCTAAATCCAGGGTTTTTACTATTGATGAAAATGGTAAAGAAGATGATTATGTATTTGATCCGGTTGAAGCAGGTTTTGGTGGGTTTTCTACTGAAGAACTTGCTGGAGGAAGCGGTGCTGAAAATGCTGTTGAGGCAAAAAAGCTCCTTGACGGAAAAGGTTCTCCGGCTTTAAGAGCAGCATGCATTCTCAATGCTGGTGCAGCTCTTAAAGTTGCAAATATAGTTGGAAATATTACTGCTGGTTGTCGTCTTGCTGCGGAAGCTCTTGATTCTGGTGTTGTAAAGAAAAAACTTGATTCAATCATAAGCAAGTCAACGTCCTTTTCTACAGAGAGTTAAAATAATGGCTATAGATATTCGACTTGAAATTGCAGAACGAAGATCTCGTGATGTTGAACTTCATGGCGCGGCTCAAGGCTTACAGCTTCCTCAATCAAGAGAGCTTCCTGTTTGTGAGTTTCTTAGAGACCCTGGCGTTATTTGTGAAGTTAAAAGAAAATATCCTTCAGTCAGCAATATAAATCTTGAGCTTGATCCTGTAAAACAAGCTGGCACATACGTTGAACGGGGTATAAAAAGTATAAGTGTTCTGACAGAACAGAATTATTTTGGCGGTTCATTGAAAGATCTTATGG
The DNA here is from genome assembly GCA_028527945.1 of Spirochaetaceae bacterium. GTDB lineage: Bacteria > Spirochaetota > Spirochaetia > UBA9216 > UBA9216 > Thalassospirochaeta. The sequence continues at coordinate 6,035 of JAQQAK010000365.1, read as the reverse complement.
ATATAAAAAGAAGATCTCCTGACATAGCCATTCTTCGTAAAGATTTTCTTCTATCTGAAGAAGATGTAAATGTTTCTTATCTTGCTGGTGCTGATGCTTTTTTGCTCATTGCTTCTCTTCTTTCTGCTGAACAGCTTGAGATTATGTATAAACTTGGTCTTAGTCTTGGAATGGCACCGCTTGTAGAGCTTCATAGTTATGATGATGTAAAAAAGGCTGAAGGTCTTAACCCCAAGCTTGTTGGAATAAATAGTCGTAATCTGAAAAACTTTACAATAGACAGGCTTCAGCCTTTACGAATACGGTCTTTCATAAATTGGGACTGCCGTATTGTTTATGAGTCTGGTATAAAAACTCCTTATGATGTTGATTTTGTCAAAGGTACAGGCTTTGATGCTGTTCTTGTAGGCGAGGCTGTTGTTCGTGATGCAGATTTTGCTTTAAAACTTGTGAAATCGTTTGACAAAGATTCTCCTGATGAAGATTTTGCGGATGCTGTAAGGCGTTTTGGCTTTTGGAACAGGCTTTATAAGAATTATGATATAACCAGACCATTTGTTAAAATTTGCGGAATAACAAACCACGAAGATTTAAAGCTTGTAAAAGAGCTAGGAGCTGATGTCGCTGGATTTATTTTGGCAGACTCTCCTCGTAAGGTGAGCTGTGAGTTTATAAAAAACTGTAGTGATTTTGATATTATCAAGGTAGGAGTTGTTGTTCTTAAAGAGAATGAACCTTTATCTGATGATATCATAGAGCTTCTTGAAGAGGGATTTCTTGATGCTGTACAGTTTCACGGTAAAGAACTTCCTACTGAATTTCTAAAATGGCCGGGATATAAGGCTGTAAGAATTAAAGATGAAATTGCTGCAGAAAATGTTTCTATTGTTCCAGGACCTTCTGTTTTAATAGATGCCTTTAGTTCTGAAGCGGCTGGTGGAACCGGTAAGAGGATTGATGGCAAGCTTGTTAAAAAAGTTGCTGAGAAGAGAGCTTTGTGGCTTGCCGGAGGAATCAAACCTGAAAATGTTGTAGAGATAGTAAATGACTACAAACCGCAGTTAATTGATATTTCCAGCGGGGTAGAGGCCTTTCCGGGTAAGAAGGATGCTGACAAATTAAAGGCGCTGTTTAACAATCTTTCTAAAACTGTAATTAGTTTTTAGGGATTTTGGATATTTTTCTGATTAAATTGATGGAGATAGTATATGAAGCAATATAATAATTTTTTTGGAGATTTTGGAGGCCGATATGTGCCCGAAGTACTTCGAGGGCCTCTTTCGGAACTTGAAGAAGCCTATACGAACGCTATTAAAGATCCTGATTTCTTGGCAGAACTGAAAGATTTTCAGAAGACCTTTATAGGGCGTCCTACACCTCTTCTCCATGCAGAAAATGCTACAAAGACGCTTGGTGGAGCTGATATTTATATCAAGCTTGAAGGTCTCGCTAATACAGGAGCTCATAAAATAAATAATGCGGCGGGACAGGCTCTTCTTGCCAAGCGTATGGGTAAGAAACGTGTAATCGCAGAGACTGGCGCTGGTCAGCATGGAGTTGCAACAGCTTCTGCCTGTGCCAAGCTTGGACTTGATTGTGTTATCTATATGGGGACAGAAGATATCAGGCGTCAGCGTCCAAATGTTTACTGGATGGAACTTTTTGGAGCGGAAGTCCGGGGAGTAAATTCTGGAAGTTGTACTTTGAAAGATGCTGTAAATGAAGCTTTTCGAGATTGGACTGCCAGCTATAAAGATACACATTATTTATTGGGGTCGGCCCTTGGCCCATCGCCCTATCCTGATATGGTACGGGAGTTTCAGTCTGTAATAGGTAATGAAGTTGTAACACAGACTGAAGATATCAAAATCGATGCAATGGTCGCCTGTGTTGGTGGCGGTTCAAATGCTATTGGTTTTTTTAGTCCATTCATTGAAAAAGATAAGCCACGGCTTATAGGAGTTGAGGCTGGCGGTCGTGGAAAAGGTGCCGGAAACAATGCTGTAAGAATGGACGATTCTGGAAAGCTTGGAATAGTACAAGGATATAAAAGCTATTTTCTCCTTGATGATGATGGGCAGGTTCAGCCCACACATTCAATTTCAGCAGGACTCGATTATCCAGGAATTGGTCCTCAGCTTGCGTCTCTTGGAGAGTCTGGTCGCATTGAGTTTCAATCTGCTACTGACAAAGACGCTCTTGAAGCTTTGAAGTTTTTTGCAAGTACTGAAGGCATTATATTTGCAATGGAATCTGCTCATGCCGGAGCTGCCGCAATTCAGCTTGCTAAAGATCTTGGAAAAGGGCGTAATATTATTGTTAATATGTCTGGCCGGGGAGATAAAGACCTTTTTATTTCAGCTGCGGCGTTATATGGAGATAAATGGAAAGAATTTCTTGAAGAAGAGGCAAAGAGAATATAATGGAAGAAACTAACATAATAACCCACTTTATTGCAGGATACCCAGATTTGAAGGCATCTTTGGCTACAGCTAAAGGACTTATTGATGGCGGTGCCGCAGCTCTTGAAATGCAGATACCTTTTTCTGACCCTTCAGCAGATGGTCCTGTAATTGAAAATGCCAGCCGAAAATCACTTGAAGCAGGTTTTAAGGTTGCTGACGGTTTTAACCTTGTAAAACTCATACATGATTATGCTGATGTTCCGGTATATATAATGAGCTATTCTGCTATCGTTTATAATATGGGAGTTGATAAGTTTGTTCAAACCGCTGTTGAGGCAGGAGTAAAGGGGCTTATAATTCCTGATTTAACTCCCGGAAATGATGAAGGCTTGTATGCTTCAGGAAAAGCTCATGGTATTGATGTTGTTCCGGTTATTATTCCAGCCGTTTCTGATGAAAGAATGTCTGAGATTATGGCAGAGAAACCTGAATGGGCTTATCTTGCTCTAAGAAGTGGTATAACTGGTAGTTACACAAAGCTTGATGACGAAAATATTGGTTTTCTTGAAAGGCTGAAAAAGTATGACGCAAAAATAATGGCTGGTTTTGGTATACGGACTCCTGAGCAGGTAGAGGTTCTTGCTCCGCATTGTGACGCTGCTGTTGTAGGGTCTTATATAGTCGATTCTGTAACTAAGTTGTGGAATGAAACACCTTTTGATTATGATGCGGTCAAAACAGTTGCAGAAAAGTCTGTACGTTATTTATTTACAGGGAGGGGGTAATACCCTCAACTCTGTTGCGTGATATTCAATTTATGAAGAGTTTGTTGTATTGGGTATGAAAGTCACGACCGTCTTAACCCATTCCTTGCAGAACCTACAGCCCTCGCTGTTTACAGCGAGGGCTGTTGATTCCATGTTTCATAATATAGAAAAAATACACCGATATGGTAAGATTGAGTTGAGATGATATGAAAAAAGGAAGGATTTTTGTGTCATTTTGTGTCTATTCAATATGGGGGGGCTTTTTGCGACAGCTTTGTTAACTGAAGTATGCAGAATCAAAGGTGTGCAACCAATTTATTTGTTTTTAGAAATTCTATAATGTTGTCTTTATCAATATGCTCCAATTCTTGAAGCACTTTTCCTGTGCTGAATTTATAGAAATTGATTTGTGAGAAGTCCTCATCTTTATGGTTTTTATAGTAATTGGAGCAGTTAGAAAGTGTAGAATTACGATTTGACAAATATAAACTCACAATTTCCGAAATGCCTTCATCTATCCATTCGGGAATAGGATTATATTTCCTACCTTTTCCTACAAATCGAAAAGTCTCAGTAATTATTGAAATCCAAATATGGGTTAGTTCATGCATTAGGTGACGCAATAAACGAGAAATATTATTATTTTCTGGAAAAGCTTCAATTGAGAAAAATGATATAATGACATCTTTTTCAGTTACTAAAGGAACCAATAGTTGTGATGGGCTTTTAAGATTAGGAATCATTTCTTGTCCCTGTAATAATGTTCTATAAATACATAAATGGATTTCACGATCAAAACTAATCTTGAAAAAATCTGAAACATTAGAATAAGCAAGTTCAAATGATGATTGATAAATTTCTATGTTTTTAACTGTTTCGCAATTATGACAATGGAGATAAAAATTATGATATTTTTTAACGAAATAGTTTCTTGGTATAAATTCCATTCTTGATTCTCCATATTTCACATAACGCTTAAGAGAGTATCTTAATCTCCGACTACGATACTTTTTGAGTTGGACGAAACCAGAGTAAGCAGCGCTCTACACCATGGAGTTTAAAAGTATTTATAAAACAAGAAACAACTTAAAAATGTCTTTTTTCACCAACTTTTTTTATTTTACCGTTCTTATTGCAAATTGGCAAACTGTTTATGATATCTTACATTTTTTATGGCAAACCTATAGCGCTGAAAAAAAAGCGGATGTTATGTCAAAGATAATTTACTCAGGCAGATTTTTGGGGTGGCGGTTTATAAAAGCTTTAAGCCCTGTTAAAAATAAGAAACAGACTCTATTTTCCAAGGCCGTGATAATGTTTGAGTGAAAAGATATTTTATTCGCCGGGAAGGTTTAATACCCCGCCCTGCTATAGCAGTATTCTACATGCGGAATCTTCTATTTGGAAAGAGTATTTTTGTGTTGGGTAGAAAACAGCGACCGTCTAAACCCATTCCTTACAGAACCAACCATACCCCGCTAAAGCAGGCTTTGAACTTGCGGCGGGGATGTTGATTTTGTGACAATGAAATGATCCCACCTAATCCTAATATATTTGTGATATTTTAAATTTATGCAAGTTGAGAAAGTAATTAAATCAAGTCAGAACAGTTATTAACATTATTTTTTTGATTGGAATCCCTTTTCTACCATTATTCTATTTATTGAATAGTATAAACATATTGAGTATGAAATGAATCGATAGAAGGGGATTGTGATTCCATATGGAAAACTTCTTAAGTTTTCAAAAGATATTATTAAGCTGTTAAAATCTAATCTGATTAAAATAGGTAAATATAGTAATGAAGCAAGCATTATTGATAACCACGCAAACTTATATGTCATATTTTCAAAGTTACATGGAATAATGGCTATAAATAAATGGTATCCCAACACACAAATAATTCCGAATAGAACTTGGTAATTAATCCCCCAAGCATTCGGATATTTCGTTAACCACTCAATGAAAAACAACAACCCACCAGAACCAATTCCAAAATGGGAAGGTGCAAAGACCCAATGAAATGCTGTGAATACAGGAGCAAATGAAAATAAAATTATTACCAATACATTAATTTGATTTTCCATTTTATTGTGCTTTAGTATAATTATAGATAACAAGATAGCTATGAAAACAATTATGAATAGATATCCAATTACATATTGTTGGATAAAAACGTAAACTTGTGGTTGGCTTGAATATAGAAACAGAAAAAGTATGAATAATATGACAGAGCTGATTGAAACAACTCTATTTAGCAGTAATTTTTTGACCATAATGAAATCTATTTACACTCCACAAAATATGATAATTCCCAAGAGGTATTAATTGAAAATACATCTATAATATACTCGTTTATATGTATCTGTCAAAACGACCGAGACGTTTCTCTCGACCTCCTGTTGATGAAAAAGATAAAAATCTCAGAAGGCATAGCCGTAATCTTTATGCTCATAAAGACTTCATTTACAAAGCTGATAAAAATCATTATGTATGTCCCGCTGGGAAATTCCTCCGCCCCGATGGTAAGACTACCATGCATGGTCATGTAGGCCGGCGCTATATTCAGAAAGATGGGGATTGTACTTTTTGTTATCTGAAATCTCAATGTCTCAGGAAAAACTCTGCAAGACGGAATCTCTTTATTGTTGAGATCCCTAAAGAAATGACTTTTTCTGAGAAAATGAAAACGATTATTGATAGTGATGCAGGCCGTCAGGCTTATTCTAAGCGAATGGGAATTGTTGAACCTGTCTTTGCCAATATTACTCATAACAAAGGGCTAAAAAGATTTCAATATCGTGGACTAAAAAAGGTTAATACTGTTTGGCTTCTTTATTCCATGGTTCATAATATAGAAAAA
>JAQQAK010000364.1 GCA_028527945.1 Spirochaetaceae bacterium | reverse complement strand
CGATCATCACAAATCAAATCATGCTGAGTAGAATAATTATTTGAAAGAGCAGCTATCAAAAAATATTTCTTTTTCTTGATTTCAGTGTTTGACTAACTACAATTAAAAGTGAACATAAGTTGGAAATTGTAAAATCAGGAGAAAATAGTGATGAAGAAGTATTCTGTATCATTTTTTTTAGTGTTATTTTTATCTTCGATTGTATTATTGATTGCTACTGCCATAGATTTAGCCATGTTTAGTGCTGATGAAGTAAGTTCAGGAATCACATTTATTCATAGCATCATTGCTAATTCGTTTTTAGTTTTTTATACGTTAATTTTTGGAATAATCTTTTCTAAGAAATACAAGCAGGGCATAAATACCTCTAATTTGGATGAAATGCATAAAGTGATGGAAAAGGTTGGAAGATTACCTGTAAAAAGTTTTTTCATAATTGTCTTGGGCGGCCTCATTTCGGTATTCATATTAAAGATTTTATCCTCTTCAGGTTATATTACCTTATATTCTGGTACTATCACATTTGCTATGGTAACTGTTTTTGCGTGGACTCTACTTTGTGCTTCTGCAAGTTACATTATTGGAGAGCGGGTTACTGTTAACTATCTAAACAGCCAGAAGATTGATGTATTTCCAAGAAGTTTAAAAGAATACAGGCAGTCGGTAAAAATGCTGTCTTTACCAATTGTTACAACAATAATGGGAATGGCATATTCTATGGGAATCTTTGGGACTCTTGTTAAAAAATATGGCAGCCTTGAGACCGTTCCTGTTAGTTCTTATACAACAACAGGCGGTTGCATTGTCCTTTATACCGTTATGATAATAGTTTTGGTGAACATCAATAGTAAAAACACAAAAAAAATATTTAGATCTGTAATCGCGCAGGTTGAACAGCTTTCTTCCGGGGATAAAGATTTGACTGAACGCCTCTTTATTTCATCAGTAGATGAAACTGCTGTAATTTCTGGAATGGTAAACGCTTTTACAGGAACTCTTGCTGAAAACTTCCGGATAATTAAATCAACGCAGGATAAATTGTCAAATCAGGGAATGAGACTAAACAGAAATGTTGAAGACTCAGAACAGGAAGTAGAAAATATATGTATCAAAATGGATAACATGGAGACTCAGGCACAAAAACAGACTTCAAGTATTCAGAATACTATAGCCTCGGTTTCTATGGTTGCGAAGGCTGTAGAAAATCTTAATTCTCTACTAACTGAGCAGGGCGCAAGTATAGAAGAGGCCTCTTCTTCGGTTGAGGAAATGGTTGGTAATATAAACTCCATTAATAAATCTATGATGACAATGGCCGAAAGATTTAGAGCATTGGCTGTTGATACTCAAGAAGGTGGAACTGTACAGGAGACTGCGTATGTAAAAATAATGGATATAGCTAAAAAATCTGAAGACTTGCAGGTCGCAAATCAGGTTATAGCAACTATTGCTGCTCAAACAAATCTTCTTGCCATGAATGCCGCTATAGAAGCGGCTCATGCTGGTGACGCCGGAAAAGGCTTTGCTGTTGTTGCTGATGAAATTAGAAAACTCGCGGAAGATTCCACACTTAATTCAAAATCAATTGGAACTCTGCTGACTGATGTGCAGGGTGGAATAAATGATGTTGTCTGTTCATCTGAATTATCAAAGACCAAGTTTGGTAATGTAGCCACTCAGATAGAAGAAACCGACCGAAGGGTTCAGGAAATGAGCAGTATGCTTGATGAACAAAAGCAGGGTGCTTCTCAAATACTGACAGCATTATCAATGCTTAATGAAATTACATCTAAAGTTCAGTCAGGCGCGGGAGAAATGACATCTGGTAATGAAGCTATTCTTATAGAAACAGAGCATTTAGAAGAACAAAATAGCCTCATGTCAGATAGCATTTCATCAGTTGTTGCCGGAATTGATTCTGTTAAACAGGGCTTTTATCAGGTTTCAACAGCTGCTGAAGAAAACAAATCTGCTATTGAACAAATACAGGAAGCTGTCGGAAGTTTTAAAACCTGAGCCATCCACTGGGTAGAGTATTTCATACAATGACAGTAAAATCTTTTTCAGGTTAGTGAGGTAATGCTGTTATGAATGAGAAAGAATTAATAAGACATTTTCTATCAACGATATATTATAGGGGAATGAAATATTTATCAGTAGATGATTTAAATTTCAATTCATATACTCCTGGTAATGGCATTAGAACGCCTGCTTTGATCTTGAACCATATAAATGGATTATTGTTGTATATCAGTTCTTTTTTAGTTGATATTCCAAACACCTTTCCTGATGAATTAAACTTTGAAGATGAAGTCAAAAGATTTAAATCTTTGATAAAAAAGCTTGATTGTTATGTTTTGTGTAACGAACTTGCTTCTGAAATGACTTATAAGCAGATCCTTCAAGGTCCTCTGGCTGATATAATGCTGCATATTGGAGAGTTGTCTATGCAGAGAAAGTATTCAGGTAATCCAGCTGATGATATTGAAAATTATATTTACGCGGATATAACTGCCGGAGAATTTAAATAACAACCGGGAGCGATGTACTTAAAATGTGTAAAAAACTATCTGAAATGAGCCTTGAAGAATTATGGACATTGTTTCCTATTTTTTTGACAAAACATAATCCATCATGGAAGAGGTTGTATTCTGAAGAGGCTATAGGAATTAAACAAATACTCCCTTCTAATGATATTAAAAGAATAAGCCATATTGGCAGTACCTCAATTGAAATCATCTGGGCCAAACCTATTGTAGATATTCTTGTTGAAGTTTATAGAGATGCTGAAATATTAGATATGAAGGAATTATTAGTTGAAAATGGCTATATTTCAATGTCTGAAGATAAAGACAGAATTTCTCTTAACAAGGGTTATACCGAAAAAGGATTTGCTGAAAAGGTTTATCATCTTCATCTAAGGTATGAAGGTGATAATGATGAATTATATTTTAGAGATTACCTACAGAGTTATCCCAACACTGCGTAAGCGGTAAATCTTACCCTATGATTTAACCTGCTCAGACGTCAGGTTGAACGGCAGCAGGTTTTCATAATCCGATGTAGATTCACAATACGGCAGCTTTCGGAAAACATAGTAGAAATAATCATAGACTGAGAGTTTTT
>JAQQAK010000363.1 GCA_028527945.1 Spirochaetaceae bacterium | reverse complement strand
TAGTTCCAAGCTTGCGGTTTGGTAGTTTTCTGAAATAATATTATGTATATTTAAAGCTTTATCAAAAAGCTCTCTACATTTCTCATATCTGTTTAAATTATTCTTTCGTTCTTCTATTTTGGGGATTTCAGTTTTTATTTTTTCATATTCGGTAAGTGCTGCTTTAAAATCTGCAAAGATTGTTGATAAAGATTGAAACTCCTGAAGTCTTGTGTCGCTTTCATCTTTACTTGCATTTAACTTTGACATTTCTTTTTCTATTGCGGCTATATTGCTTTTGAGATCTTCTAAAATTTCATTATTAACTTCCGGCAACGCGCCAATTGCGCCGTTCACAGAAGCGGTCTTTCTGGTTGTTTCGTTAAATATTGAGGCGGTTTTTGAATAAAGATTAAAACGGTTTAACTGAAAAAGGTCCATCAGCATTTCAGTACGTTTTGACTTTTCTAAATGAAGGAATTCCTGAAACTTTCCTTGTGGCACGATTATAGTTCGCCTGAAATTTTCGTAGCTTAAACCTATTATTTTATCTGCTGAAACAGAAGAATCTTTATCGAATAGAGAAATCCATTCATTGTTTTTTAACACATAGCCGCCGCGGCTTGGTGTTTCAATTTGTTTGAAATCCTTTTTTGTTCTTTTTGCTTCAAATGTAAATTTGTAATGTTGCTTATTTTGTTCAAAATAAAAATCAATAAACATTTTATCAGAAGATAGGTTCATCATGTTGTAATAAACCTTAGTTGATAATCGTTCAATTTTTCCATATAAGGCGTATGTAATTGCTTCAAGAATAGAAGACTTTCCGCTTCCTACATTGCCAAAAATACCAAAAAGGTCTGCTGTACAGAGTATTGAAAAATCTATTTCAGCCCTTTTTCGGTACGAATAAACTCCTTCAAGAATTAGTTTTTCCGGAATCATTTTTCACCTCCTTCTTCAGGTAAAGAAACAATTTCTTTAAAAAGTTTTAACATCTCTGTATCAGGAGTTATTCCCTTTTTGTGTTTGAAGTATGAAACAAAGAGGTCTTCCATTGAGCCTGTTAAATCTGGTGCGGAATTTCTCTCTTTTGAGCTGTCAGAGGCCTCCTCACCGCTTACAACAGGAATAATTGCGGTTATTCCATTGTGCGCGTCAGATAAACGTTTTCTATCCTCAGCGCTAATATAGTCTTCACATTCAATTAGCAATTCAATGTAACAATTTTGATTATCATTAAGCCAGATTACAGCTTCATCAATTGATTTGAACTTTTTTCTTAAAACTCTTTTTCCGGAGTTTAGATTAATTCTTTCATATGAGGCCTTTTGCTCTGGCTTAATTTCTACCAGGACAACTGATTTTTGCTGATTTTCTTCACTCAGCCCAAATGCGAGAGGGCTTCCTGAGTAAATTGTGGGAGCATTTGATTCTTTTATACTTTGTGGACGGTGCAGATGACCAAGCGCTGTATATTGAATTTGTTGCGGAACTAGAGCCGCGTCTATTAGTTCAAGCCCTCCGGGGTGTAGAATGCTCTTTTCTTCTTCAGGCTCTTCAGGTTTTTGTGTAGTAGTTTTTTCTTCTGCGAATAAATCTGGTTGAGAGTTTTTTTCATCTAAAATAGGGGTTGAGTCCGCTGCCATAAAAAGGTGAGCGGTTAATATATTTATACCTGTTTTATCACAATACTTGTCTGCAAGCTTCTTCCATCTATCTGATAAAAGGTTTGAAAGTGTTTCTTCTCTGTTCTCGTTACCAAGAAATTTTCTAAGACGAGTTTCATTTGCGTAGGGAGTTGTCAGAATTCTAACCTGTGGCGAATCTGGTTTGTCAATAGTTAAAATGCCTTTTTCCGGAAAGGCTATTTTGATTCCATTTTCAAATTGAATATCAGATCTTGTAAAATCAGGATAGCCAATAAAGAATATTCCACATTCTGCGGCAAGAGGATCCGGAGCTTCTATCCTGTCTGGAGAATCGTGATTTCCGGCTATTGCTATGACGGGGCGGCTGCTGTCTGCGGAAAGTTTTTTTAGCCCACGGTAGAGTAATTCTACTGCTTCATTAGAAGGGTTAAAAGTGTCGAATAAATCTCCCGCTATAATGATAAAATCAGCCTTTTCTTTGTCTGCTGTAATGCATATTTCGTCAAGAACATCACGCTGTTCGTCGAGTCTTGAATATTCACCAAGTTTGGCGCCAAGATGCCAGTCAGAAGTATGAATAAATTTCAATTATTACCCCCATGTTAGAAGAGTATAAATTATACAGTTTTTAATCTTTGCTGTGAATAAAAAATTTGCTTTGCTATAAGGTTATTTGTTATACTTCGTTTATGTTGATAAGTATCATTATACCAACAAAGAATGAAGAAGAACTTCTTCCAACGCTTCTGCAAAGTATAAAGAAGCAGGATTTTGAAGATTATGAAGTTATTGTTGCTGACGCTTTTTCTACGGATCGAACCCGTGAAATAGCCGTAGAGTATGGAGCAAAAGTTGTTGACGGTGGAATGCCTGGGGTAGGCCGGAATGCTGGGGCAAGAGCCGCTCAGGGTGATTTTTTAGTTTTTCTGGATGCTGATGTAATGCTTCCGGAAGGTTTCATTTCTAGTTTGTACAAAGAAATGCAGGACAGATATATTGATGTAGCAACCTGTCCCATTGTTCCAATAACTGATATTCAGCTTGATAGAATTATACATAAGCTTATAAATCTAACAGTTATGGCAAATCTAAGAGTCGATCCAAAGGCTTTTGGGTTTTGTATTTTTATAACTAGGCGTTTATTTAATCGTATAGGCGGCTTTGATGAAACCATTAAAGTGGCTGAAGATAACGATCTTGTAAAACGGGCCTCTGAATACAGGCCTCTTCGTTATTTGAACACAACCTATGTTCATGTAAGTGTTAGACGATTTGAAAAAGAAGGGCGCTTTTCCTATATGCTGAAAGGTATAGGTCTTAATGTTTACCGATTTTTTAAGGGTGAAATTAGAGAAGGTAATAATATTGTTGAATATGAATTTGAAGGTTACGATAAAAGCAGAAATAAAAGTAAAACGCTTGATAAAATCGAAGACAAGCTTATTCAACTTGAAAAAATGGAAAAGGCTTACCTTTCTTCTATAAAATCTTGGGGTAAGGCAGGAGAAAAAGACAAGGAAACAAACCGGAAGTTTATAGAAGAGCTTAAGTCTATTCCAAGAGACATCACAAAAACAGAAAAGGATAAGATGTCTTGATAGTGTTTTTTGAAAGAGGCTTACATAATATGTTTATGTGCTTTCTTTGTTTGAGACAGTTATTCTAAAAATGGATGATTTAAATATTTAGAGAGCCTCTTTTTTTATAAAAGTTTTAAGGAGCATCTTCAATGTTGAAAAAGTGTTTAATTTTATTAGGATCTGTTTTGTTAATACTCTCTTGCCCAGATCCCGGAACTACAGACGATTCTATAACTCTGTCATTTGAATTTAGCAGTGATGTTTCTATTCCAGATAACGGAGCATTGATTCTAATTAACTCAGATGATGAAATAGTTGTTTATAAGGCCGCGGAAGAAGGCACTCTTGAATTTTCTGTTGAAGATGAAGGTTCATATGAGCTTCAGTTTTTTCTTGATACTGATAGTGATCAACAAATTGGAACAGATGAAGAATACAGTGTAATATCTTTGGAGTCTGTAAGCACTTATACATATGAAGATACAATTTCCTGTGGTATCGTTTATTATTCAGGTACTGTTGTATTTCATGAAGATTGGCCTACAACCGAAAATAGGTATATTCTATCAAAAAATATTTATCTTGGTACAGAGCGAATGGTTTCAGTTAGCTCTGACGGTGGTTTTTCTTTTTATGAAAAACAGATGGAAAGTGGTCAAAAATATAGTCTTTCCTGTGTGAGAGATGATGATAACGACGGAGAGTATTCCTGGAAAGATGATTTAATAACCTTAATGCTGTATGAAAATGGTGCATATTCTGATTCTGTAATCGCTTCTACGCAATTATGTCTGTCCGGAACAGTTGATATTTCAGAGTTAAATGATTCCAGTATATATACAACATCTCCAGTTATTAGCATTGAAGATCAAAGCTACTGGGCCACCAGTTATCAATATTTGGCTTCTGATAACACATTTAAGGTTTATGTTGCCCGAAATCATAGTATAAATATATGTCTTAATAACACTATAGACAGCCTTTCTGATTCAGTCTCTTCGCTGGAAGATGAATTAAATTATCCTGTACGCTTAAATGGTGTTGTGTCTTATTCTGTAGATACCCAAATCCTTGGCGCAACTGACGGAAGTTCTTATAATACTGATCAAAATATTCGAATTCATAAACTTACTGTGACGGTGAATGATACCACAACAGATTATACTGGAAAGCCTTTATATTTAAGCGCTGGCCAGTCTGCCTTGTCTTTTCCTGTTTACAGCGGTACAACTCAGATCTATGGAAGTGCTGGCGAGGCTTCGTATATAGTTCCATTTCGTGATTTTGATCGAACAACAGAGACAAGTGGTTTAACTAATGACTCAAAGGTTTCTGACAATACATCAGGTTATGGCGGTTTTTTTCACGTACAAGCGTTTATTGATACAAATCATGACGAAACTTTGAATCCTGGAGAGCCCTGCAGTAATGTTTACTATTGGGGTGATCTTGATAGCGATAATGTCCCAACTTGGGATGTCGATTATGATGAAGAATATTCAACCAGCAATGTTTTAGAGGCTATAACGTTCTCTGAGGATGAAGGCCGAGAAGATCTTGATATATAATTTTTTACTTGGAAGAGTCTCTTTCTTTAAAGCTGCTCTTTTATGAAAGAGGCCATTTGTTTTCCAAGTTTTATCTGTTCTTCTGGTTCAAGATGAATTCCATCTATTTTGGATGATTTAATTTTTATTGACGGATCAAAAAAGTGACATTTGCTGATTTTGGCTAACTCTTTAATAGCAGGGCTCAGTCTTAATAGTTTTTCAGATTCTAGCCATAACCCCTGTTCTTTTACGCATTCACAATTTATTTGAATTGGAGCCATAAGTATAATGGTTGGACACGGGCTTTTGCTTTTGCTGGAAGATTCGGAGAGGCTCTGACACATTGAATCTATTCCTGAAATAATTTTACTTATGGGTTTGTCAGGTGTAAATAAGACATCATTAACTCCAAGAAAGATGATAACAATATCTAAAGGATCATATTCATTTATAATTTTTTTAAATGCAGAAAGAGAATCAAGTACGCATCGGCCATTTAAGCCTTGTTCTATTACCTCAAAATGAGTTCCCAGGCAATTAGATAAAACACATGGCCAGCGTATATCTTTTGCGTAGCGGGAACCATTATGAGGGTTATAGCCAAAGGTGTTTGAATCTCCAAAACAAAGAACTCTTTTCACTATTTTACTATTGAAGAAATTTCCTTAAAAACAGGATTTTTTGAAGTCCTGCATAATTCAAAAAGAATAGATTCAAAACAAGTTGGTGTTACATTTTCAGCTGTATATCTTTTAATGCCGTTTAGATAGTCAGTTTCTTTTCTTGATGATATACAATCAAGTACAGGTATTGGGTTATAGCCGGCAGATTTTAAATCTACAATAGTCTGCAATACACAAACATGCCCTTCTATTCCTGCAATAATGACATTCCGCTTTCCTGATTTTTCTAAAGCAGTTCTAAATTCATCACAATCTAAACAGCTGAAAGTGCTTTTTTCTATAAAAGATAGTTCTTCAGGGTTTTCTGCTCCTAAAGCGGCTGATATTTCAGCGTCGGTAAATCCTAATCCTCTTGTATATTGCTGAGTTGTAAGCATTGGAACCTGAAGTGCTTTTATTCCTTTTATCAGTCCAATTGTCTTTTTTTTAAGCTCATCAGCATTAAACATATGTGGTATAAGTTTATCCTGAAAATCAATATTTACAAGAATACTGTCTTCTACTGTTATTCTCATAGTTTTTATCTCCTTTAAGTTTGTATAACTCTGATTTACAGCTTATGTTTTTATAGATCTTTCTTGTATTTTCGGTACAGACCTCTGAATTGATCATAAGAAAGTCCTAGTTTTTCAGCTGCCATTTTTTGATTGTTGCTGCTTTCTGAAAGAGCACGTTTAAGATAGCCTATCTCAATTTCACGAATATTGCTACGGAATTTTCCCAACTCAGGAAGAACCGACACTGTTTTCTCGACAACTGATTCATCAATTTTAGGCTCTGGCGTTGAATCTGTTTCTATCAGTGTGTAAGGGTTTTTAAATGGATCGATTGTAAGATCTTCTACCCATTCGCCGTTGCATTTGTAAACAGCTCTTTCAATAACGTTTTTCAGTTCTCTTATGTTTCCGGGCCAACTGTATTCTTCAATTATTTGTTTTACATTTTCTGAAAGTTTTGGGGCCTGGGAAAGGCCCAGTTCTGTGGACATGCGTATACAAAAATGCTCGGCAAGCAGAAGCTTGTCTGTGCCGCGCTCTCTAAGAGGAGGAAGAAACAGGACTTCGAAAGAGAGCCTATCAAGCAGATCCCGTTTAAATTTATTTTCGTCGCAAAGCCTGGGCATATCCTGATTAGTGGCTGTAATAATTCGAACATCCACTTCAACTGTTTGAGAGCTACCCACCCGCTCGAAGCTGCCATACTCAACAACCCTGAGAATCTTTTCTTGTACCTCTAAAGGAATGAGCCCCATTTCATCAAGAAATAAGGTTCCTCCATCGGCTTCCTCAAACCGTCCCTTTCTTAATTTTCCAGCGCCTGTGTAGGCTCCAGTACTATGTCCAAATAATTCTGTTTCAATAAGAGTCGGCGGCAAAGCTGCACAATTAAGAGCTACGAAAGGAGCCTCCCAGCGTCCGGATAGATAATGAAGCCTTGAAGCTGCTAATTCTTTTCCGGTTCCCCTCTCGCCTATAATCATTACAGATCTATTTATACCGGCTACCCGGCTTAGCTCTGCCTGGAAATTAAGGAATATTTCAGATTCTCCCAAGGCTTCGCGTTCGACGAATCCGGGGAATTTCATATTGGTAAATAATACCATGTAATGGGTAATAATGCCAAGTGTTATTTATCTGAATTGGCGGTTATTGCCAGTTAAAATTTTGTTAGAATTTTTATGTTTAAGCTGAAATATTTCCAAGAGGTGGTTTTTGGTTAAAAATTGTATTTATTAGGTGTTAAAGAAGTCAAAAGTAGGTTATTTAAACTTTTTGTAAGGTTCTTCAAGTTTTGAAGTGACAATTACAAATAAAAGTTTATGTGCGTGGCACGCAATTTGCAAATGTTTATATAAAAATATCAATTTAAAGTAAATAACTTTAAATTGTTGCCAGGATTTCTTGGTTTTATATAGGAGTTTTCTGAGCCTATGAAAATAAGTATTGTTATTCCTACTAAAAATGAAGAGGCTCTTTTGCCTAAGCTTCTTGAAAGTATAAGAGCGCAGGATTTTGATGATTTTGAAGTTATTGTGGCAGATGCATTTTCTTCAGACCGAACAAGGTTGATTGCTAAAGATTATGATGCAAGGATTGTCGATGGAGGACTTCCGGGGGCTGGCCGTAATGCTGGGGCTAGTGTTGCTCAGGGGGAGTTTCTAATTTTTCTTGATGCTGATGTTATTATTCCAAAAGGTTTTCTGAAAAATTTATATTCTGAGATGCAAAAAAAATATATAGATGTCGCAACCTGCGCAATAGTTCCTTTAAGTAATATCCGTCTTGATTTGATTATTCATAGAATTATTAATTTTACGGTATTTGCCCTCCTCAGAGTTGATCCCAAGGCCTTTGGTTTTTGCATTTTTATCACAAAACGCCTTTTTGAACGAATTGGTGGATTTGATGAAAGTATTAAATTTGCGGAAGATAATGATCTTGTAAAAAGAGCATCAGCATACAGACCTCTTTGTTATCTCAGATCAACTTTTTTGCGCGTTAGTGTAAGGCGCTTTGAAAAGGAAGGGCGGCTGACATACACTGCAAAAGGAATTTGGCTTAATGTTTATCGGGCGTTCAGGGGGGAGATAAGACATGGTAATAAAATTACTGAATATGAGTTTGGTGGATATGACAATATTAAAAAACGCAAAAAAACTCTCGACAAGATAGAGGATAAGCTCATAAAAAATAGTAGAAAACAAAAAAATAACCTTATCATAAACAATTAAGAGTAACGAAAGGAGCCTCCCAGTTACCGGATAAGTAATGCAGTTTTATGTTGCAAGTTTATCCGGTTCTCCTTTCGTTAATCATCATTACGATTCTGGAAACTTTATTGTCTCAAATTTTACGTCTTAATGCTTTGAAATTAGCTCTATAAATTATGGAATATGTCAGATTGTCTCAAGGTTTCACATTCAACGTTTTATATCGGTTAAATGTACCATATTGTGGTGGTTGTTACCAGCCTTATATTGGTAAATATTGCCAATATAGGTGAAATCTGCCATTAAATTTTAGTTCTTAGAACTTTTTTATCATCTGTAAAAACTGAGACAGTTTAAAAATACGGTATAGAGTCTCTTTTTAAACTATCAAGTTTTAAAAATTGCTTATAAATTTCTTTTTTTTATCTTTTTTTATTAAAAACACTGATAAATGAATATTTTGGCACGGAATATGTATATATCTATGTAAACAATGGCCTATAGGAGGATTACAATGGGCGTATTTACAAGATTTAAAGACATAGTAAACTCAAACATAAATTCAATGCTTGATAAGGCAGAAGATCCTGAGAAAATGATAAATCTCATGATTCGTGAAATGGAAGATACTCTTGTAGAGTTAAAAACTTCTTGTGCAGCTTCTATAGCTGATAAAACAAAAACAGAAAGAGAAAGAGACGTTCTTGCAGAAAAAGTAGAACGTTGGGGAAGCCGTGCAAAATTAGCAGTTGAAAAAGGCCGGGAAGACCTTGCGCGAGAAGCTCTACTTGAAAAAAAGAATATTAGCGGACAGCTGGAACTTACTGAAAACGACCTTGCTCAATTTGAAGAAATGATAAAAGAAAGCAAGTCAAATATTGCTCAACTCGAAGAAAAACTGGAGACAGTTAAACAAAAAAGACGTATACTTATCCAGAGAGGAATTCACGCAAAAGAAAAGATGAAAGCCAGACAGTCTATTAAGAACGCTTCTGGAGTTGATGCTACAATGAGATTTGAAGATCTTGAAAGTAGAATTGAAAGAATGGAAGCTGATGCTGATATGGTTTATTCAGACTTTTCCGGAGCCAGTGAAAATGAGTTCGCTAAAATGGAGCATGAGTCTGATATAGAAGAAGAACTTGCCTCTCTTAAAAAAAGCATGAAACCAAAAAAGGAAAAAGCTAGCGATGCTGGGGC
>JAQQAK010000362.1 GCA_028527945.1 Spirochaetaceae bacterium | reverse complement strand
TCCCGAAAAGCCTTTTACCATTCTATTGAAAAGTATGTTCCGCATTATCGGGTTATCCATTTTTCCCATTGTAATTCTCCTTTTAGATTGCTTCATTTATTTAGATAACTTGAACATAAATAGCATTAACTATGCCAAAATGTGTGAATGTGTGAAAAAAATGTATAATTGCTTATCTTGTAAGGATATATTTATTAATTGTTTTTTTCTTATTATTCTCTGAAAAGTGAATTTGCGAAGAAAAAATATGCAATTTTTATAATAAAATGCTGAATAATTATTGAAATTTTATAAATTAAGATATGTCTTTGATTTATTTTTTTTAGAAGTGTTTTAGTAAGTCTCTACAGTGTAAGATATTATGGTTTGTTACTTTTTTTATTAGAGCAGCTTCTTCAAGGTTATTTCCACATTAAAGCTAAAAGTCGATTGGTGCGAATGAAAAGATCGCACCAATTGAGAATTCAAGAATGTTTATTCCGGACCTATTGTAGTTCCTTCAAAGGTGTTCCCATCAAGAATTTTGACAAGGTTTGGAATGTCTTTTCCAGCAGCTGTAATAACTTTAAGTTTTAGTTCCGATGCTTTTTTTGTAGCAACAGGATCAAATGGTACATTTTTACCAGGAGTCCATTTATCACCAACAAGTTTTTTTAATTCATCCCAACTCATGTTATCAAGCGGAACAGCATTTTGATCAAGTTTTGGATCCGCAGAATACACTTTAGATATATTTGACAAGTTTATAACTGTATCAGCGTTGAATCTCTCTGCAAGAACAACAGCATCAAAGTCTGTGGACCATCCTGGTTTCCAGCCTGCGGCAACCATTATTCTTCCATTAAAACTTCCTGGTTCTGTAGGATCGGTTACCACTTCGTTTTTGCATAAATCCCCAAAAATACCTTTTACAAGTTGAGCGTTAAGTCTGGTTGCTGCTATTCCAATCCAGTCTTGTAAATTATTGTCAGTCTCACTTGTAATCTCTCTATAGGCGTGCTGGTAGGCTCTTGCCGGTCCTCCGCCTCCTGTAACAAAAATCAATTTTCGCTGCGAATCTGAATTTAGATAATCCTGTATAGCTTTCAGAAAAGCTTTCAGAAAGTCTGTATCAACTTTATCCGGAGCAACAATTGATCCCCCTAATGATATAACCTTAATATTTTCCATGTTCCCAATATAAGTTTTTAACAGGGTTGAAACAAGTCTTAATCATTCTGCTTGACAAATAAGTTCTCATCAGTAAGATGAGATTAACTATTATTTTGACGAAGTGGAAAAATTGAACAGACCCAGATTATATATATTTATCGTTTTATCTTTTTTATTTTTATCAGTAATGCCTGTTGCTTCGCAGAGCATTGTTACTGCAGTTTCTTATTTTGACAAGATTTCTGCGTCATATGGTAAAGTTTCTGATTATGAAGCTCAACTGACAATTACTCAGGGAACCGGAGAGCATCCTGATGTTTCTACAGGAACTCTTTTCTATAAAACGCCTAATCTTCTGCGTATAGATTTTTCTGATCCTAAAAATCAGGTTATATGTGTTACTGGAGATCAGCTTATGATTTACATACCGTCTCAGGTTGTTGTAATGACACAAAAGCTTACCAGACACAGTAGTTCTACTCTTGCTACAATGGCAAGTTCTCAGGGACTTAATCTTCTTAAAAAAGGGTATAGTATCAGCTATCTTGATAGCCCTGATGCTGTTCCGCTTGATGAGGGGTCTGATGAGATGGTTGTCAAATTAAAACTGGCTTGGAGAACAACTGAACAGGGTTTTAGACAGATTATTATGTCTGTTGGAGAAAATAATTTAATCAGGCGTCTTAAAGCTGTAACTCCAGAAATGGAAGTTATTCAGTTTGATTTTGAAGGTATAAAGACAAATCAGAATATTCCTGATGCACGGTTCGATTATGAAGCTCCGGCATCAGCTTATGGAATTAATAATTTTCTTTTTGAACCTGAAGGATGATTGAATGGAATCAATTGGTCAAAAGTTAAGCTCTGTAAGAGAAAGCCTCGGGTTTTCTATAGAACAGGTTGCTCGTGAAACTAATATTGCAAAAAGCTATTTAACTGCTCTGGAACAGGAAACTTTCGATGTTTTTCCAGGAGAAGCATATGTAATAGGTTTCTTGAGAAATTATGCTGAATATCTTGGTCTCGATCCTGAGCAGATGGTTACCTTATATCGTAATATAAAACTACAGGAACAACCTTCTCCAATTGAAGAACTTCTTGATATAAAAAAGCCAATGCCTAAGCATATTCTTATAATTATTATTGCGGCTGTTGTTCTTGCGGTTGTCGCAGGCGGGTATTTTTATGTTTATCCAAATTTTATTAAAGGCAATGTAGCTGATAAGCCCAAGGTTCATAAGGAGAAAGATTCTCCAAAAAAAGAAGAAAAACCTGTAATTGCGGCTCAGAAAAAAACTTATGAATTTACACAAGATTCACTAGATCAGCAATTAAATAAAAATGATGAAGTCTCTATTTCTATAAATGGACAAGTTTACATTCTTTCTCTAAAAGATATTTCTGATAAGGTTGTTATTTCTTCTCCGGTAGGAGAGCTGCTTCTCGAAACTCATTCAGAAATTCCATTGGATCTTGATGGTGACTCTTCTGCTGATCTAAGATTATCTCTTAAAAGTGTAGATAGAGAAGCCTCTTCAATTGTTCTTCATATGGAAAAGACTGAAGAAAAGAAAACTGATGGAATATCTGAATCAGCTGTTCTTTCAGCTTCTGAGACAGAGTCTGTAGGAAGCGCAGGAGCTCCTTCAAGAACGGTAAAAACTTTTGTTATCAGATCAGGTTCAAGACCAAGCGCTTTTGCTGTTACTGCAGTTTTCAGAGGTTATTGTTTATTTCGTTATGAAACTAATGATGGTGAACGGGTAGAACGGTATTTTCATAAGGGTGAAACTTTTCGCCTTGATGCTAATAAGTCTGTAAGCCTTTGGGCCTCAAATGCTGGAGCTGTATCTGCTAAAGTTAATGGTGTTGATATAAATATCGGAGGTTCCGGAGAGGTTTCATCCAGGCTTATTAAATGGAATTATAATAAAGACGCCGGAAAATACGAGCTTCAACTGCTTCCTCTATATTAGAATGAATAGATCCAAAACATATTATATCATTAGCCTCGGGTGTGCTAAAAATCAGGTTGATTCCGAACTTATTATAGAATCTCTTTCTGAAAAAGGCTGGAAAAAAGCCTCCTCTGCAGAAGAGGCATATTTTATTATTGTTAATACCTGTGGTTTTATCGAATCAGCAAAAGAAGAATCAATTAATACACTTTTGGCATATCAGCAGGAATATCCTGATTCTGTTATTATTGCGGCAGGTTGTCTTTCTGAAAGATACTCTACTGATTTGGCAGAGTCTATTCCTGAGCTTGGCGGGGTTTTTGGTAATGCAAATATTTCTATGGTCGCAGACTATATTGATAAGCTTTATTTAAAAGAGACACCTTCTGATTCAACATTTGTGAAAGTTCCACTTCTTGCTGATGTAACTTCTGAAAGTTTTACACGTGATGATAATTCTTCTGTGGATAGAACTGTTTTATTATCAAGACCTGGCAGCGCTTATATTAAAATAACTGAGGGGTGTAATAATAATTGTAGTTTTTGTGCCATTCCTGTAATTCGCGGTAAGCTTCGAAGCCGCAAAATAGAAAGCATAATTAAAGAAATTACTAATATGACTCAAAATGGTATAAAAGAGATAAACTTGGTCGGACAGGATCTTGGCTCTTA
The DNA here is from genome assembly GCA_028527945.1 of Spirochaetaceae bacterium. GTDB lineage: Bacteria > Spirochaetota > Spirochaetia > UBA9216 > UBA9216 > Thalassospirochaeta. Next base: position 860 of record JAQQAK010000362.1, on the reverse strand, counting down.
TGGAAAGGATCTCAAAGATGTTGACGGTGATAAATCAAAATGTCTTTTATCAGAGCTCCTTCTTGAGATTGAAAAAATACCTGGTAATTTTTTAATCCGAATGCTTTATATTCATCCTGATAATTTTCCCAAAGATATTTTACCAATTTGTGCTAAAAGCCGCAGGATTGCTCCATATTTTGATATACCTTTCCAGCATGCTTCAATGCCTGTTCTTTCTTCAATGAACAGGCGTGGAGATAAGGATAAGTATTTAAGACTCATTTCTTATATTCGTGAATATTTACCAGATGCTGTTATTCGAACAACATTTATGCTTGGTTTTCCAGGAGAAGATTCTTCTGATAGAGATGAACTTGAATATTTTATAAAAAAAGGCTGTATAGACTGGGCCGGTTTTTTTGTTTATTCAAGAGAAGAAGATACTCCGGCCTTTGATTTTGATAATGAACGTGCTCATAAAAAACGTGTTAAAGCCGCAGAAAAGAAACTTCCAGAGTTGAAGGATCTTCAAACCAGAATAACTGAGGATCGGCTAAAACGATTCATAGGTATTAAAGTTGATTTATTAGTAGAAGAAGCTGTTAATGAAGAGGATTTATACCTTTGCCGCAGCTGGATTCAGGCTCCTGATGTTGATGGGCTTGTTGTTCTTCATGCTGATGAAGGCTCGTTATCTCCTGGAGATTTTGTTGAAGCAGAAATTATTGCCGTGAATGGAATTGATCTGGAAGCAAAGTGATCTTATAATTTTTTTAGAAGGCTCTCAAAACTCAATAGGCTTTGGTCTTGGAGTTCTTGAAAGAGTTTCCATAATGTAAATGGATAAATAATTTTTAATGAGGAAAAAATGAAAAGAA
>JAQQAK010000361.1 GCA_028527945.1 Spirochaetaceae bacterium | reverse complement strand
GTGCTTTTGACCTGTTTTTTACTATTGAATTTTTAGTTCGTCTTTATTTAGCTATATTACACAATGAAGTCAGAGAATATTTTGTAAAGAGAAGAGGATGGATTGATCTCTTTGCGTCTATTCCACTTTTAATTTTTAACTCAGGTCCTGCTGCTTTAGCTGTAATTCTTGGTGGAACAGCTGTTAGCGGAGCTGCTGGTATATTAAACGTTCTTAAGGTTATAAAGGCTGTTCGTATTGCCAGAGTATTAAGACTTTTGAGGGTTTTGAAAATATTTAAGCAGATTAAGAACACAGATTCAGTAATGGCAGAAAGACATGTAACAAAAATAACTACAATGTCTGTTACTGCTTTTGTTGGAGTTCTACTTTTTTCATCAATCATTATTCAGCTTTTCTCTTTACCTACAATGGAGCGAGAAAACTCTCAGGAGCTTATAAATGTTATGCTTAAATACAATGATGGTGAAAAAGATGTTGTAGATCTTTATCCTAAAATTCTTATTATAAAAGAAAATGGTGAGACTGTTTATACAAAATATGATAACGAATATTATAACCATACCTTCGGTTATACAGATTACGCGTATTCAGAATATGAAGGAAATGAGTTTTTCTTTGATATAAGGGGTATAGAGAGAGTTCAGGCAATGGACAGTCTTATGTTTTTTATTATTATACTTGTGACCGTTATCGTATATACGATATTTTATAGTCCTCATTTTGCAATTACAGTTACAGATCCTATTCATGTTATGCGGCGTGGTATGGATGAACATGGTTATAATTTTGAAGTGAAAATCGATCCTGAATTTGCGGATGATGATATTTATAAACTTGCTGAGAGTTATAATAATGTATTTTTGCCAATGAAAGATCGAAATAAAACAGATGAAGAGCCAGACGCTGACGCATTGGAGCTGAAGATAGATGATATAAAGAATATGTTTTAATTTTTTATAAAATGAGGCTCTTACAAAAATTAGGAAGTTTTAAAAGAGCCTCAAATATAATATTAAAAAAGCCTTTTTCTTATAAATGGAAAAGGCTTTTTTAATTATGAGACCTAATTACTATTTTTGTGGAGGAATAATTTCTTCAGGTTCATCAATACTAAAAAGATAGATAGGATCAACTTTTAAAAAGTGAGTTGTTTCGTTGTGTATATCAATTTTATCTTCAGATGTAAGTTCTAAATCTATGTAATGATTTATAGGTTTATAACCTTCTGCCTGAAGTTCAAGACCAATTGAAAATTGCTTTTTTTCTTCACTTTTATCAGCTTTTAATGGAATAGGCCAGAATATAAAATGTCCTTCTGTTTCTTCTATAAGCGGACATGGATTTTGCCATTTATCACCATTCATTAATGCTGGTATTCCATTTATTTTTAAGACTATTGAACTTCCTGAGTACGGAGCAAAAGTTTTTCCGTACATAACCTTTCCTTTTATTACTGGAAAATTAAAAAGAGGTGGTTCCGGAAGAAAATCTTCATATCTTATAGAATTGTTTTGTCTTCTTCCGCTAAGGTTTCTGATAGCTTCATAAACAAGAGCTCTAATATCTGCATTGCGTTGTGGTTTGTCAAAAACTGTATTGCTTAAATGGCTTAGCCCTCTGGAAGATGTTGTATAAGCTGGAGGTATTCTGTTAAGGACAAAGCAGATTATATCTGCTTTGTATTCATCAGAAACAATTCCGCCGGACTTTTTGATGTAATCTGTATCATTGAAAATATCTTCAACAATACTTGTTACCATTTCCATCGTTAAATTATAAATTTCCATTATTATCCTCCATCTCAGAAGAGTTTATCTCAATAATTTCTTTAAGATCTTCAACACAAAACAAAAAGTCCTTAAGAGTTTCTTTTAAAGAATAGTAATTAAGCCCAGCAAAGTAAACCTTTGAAAAAATAGAAAAATTAAAATCCTCAAATTTCTGAATATTAAGATAACAACCATACTCATAGCAAATCTTTAACATTTCTTCTAATCTTTCTTGAACAAATTTAAGCATATGCGGAGAAAATGAAAAAGTAAACGCAATCTCCAGAAATTTACTGTCATCATCGATAAAAAATCCTCCGAAAAATTCTGAATCTTTTTCAAAACCGGCTGAATAAGTATTTTCTGTAATATCACCTTCGGTAATATCATAGCCAAGTTCTTTAAAAATTACAGTAACACGGCGAATCCTTTCTTTCATAATTTTTGTGTATTTCATGATGTCATCCTTATATTAAATGTATTATGGAATCTGATAATTGGCAAGAAACTAAAAAAAATTAAAATCATCTTTTTCTTTCCAGAACGCGTTATATATATGTTCTCTGGTCAGTTTGTCAATATGACTTAGATTATTGACTATTGGTTTTATCTTACTTCTAATATTAGTTTGATCATATGGGCAGGGAGATTTACAAACTGGAAAGTTTAAATTGTTGGATAATCTTGTAACAGCGCTTTCTTTAACTTCACACATTGGTCTAATTATATGAAGCTTTCCATCAAAAAACTCCTGAACAGGCAGCATTGTTGTAAAACGTCCTCTAAAACAAAGATTAATTAAAGTTGTTTCAACAAGATCATCAAGATGATGTCCTAACGCTATTTTTGTAAAATCTTTTTTATCTGCTATATCAAATAAAACCTTTTTCCTGTTGCGTGAGCAAAGATAACAATTAAAATTATCTTTGTAGCTTCCTGGAAACATTTTAACTGTTTTACTTTCAAAAGGAACATCTAATATATCAAAGAATAAACGTAATTTATCAATATTTTCTTCTTCTATAGGATATTCTTCCCAATTGATATGAACAGCCGTGAGATCATAATTTATTGGGAGCCATCTGCGTCTAAGAGCCAAAGAAAAGGCCAAAGCGAGAGAATCTTTTCCTCCTGAAATTCCGAGAAGTACTTTTTCATTCTCTTTAATCATATTAAAACGATTTATTCCTTTGCCTGTCTGCTTTACAAAGCGCATAACCCAGGGAGGAATATTACCGTTAAAAATTTCTGATAATTCTTTCATCAATTAAATTTAAATCCTTTTCCGGAACAAAAACGCGTATTTTTCTAATTGAAGAAGTAAATCCTTCAATTACAGGTGCAGAAAAAACTGTTCGACTTTCCGTGTATGATTTTTCTCCATCAGGTGTAATTACAGGTAATTCTATTTCAAAAGAGATCGGTTCCGGTATATCTATAATAAGATCAGTAGTTTTGAAATCTTTTTTAAGTTCGTTTTCATATTTCATTCTGAAATCAAGATCACAAAGATTTTTATGAAGCTCACTTGAGGGGGAAAAGGGTAATTCCATTACACATTTATATAAATTTCTGGTATTTACCATTGTTATAAGCTTCATAGATGGATGAACTTTTTCATTATAATGACTAAAAAAATCATTATCAGTAAGCAGGTAAAGATCTTCAGGAGAGACTGCTCCGTCTTTAAGACTTGTTATTACTGCTTTTTTTATCATTGCTGTTGCTATTCTAACTGTTTTATGCCAATAAACTGAATTATACATTAAGTATTTTGAGAAAAGTAGATTTTCAACAGCTGTTATTCCATGAGGAGTTATTCCTATACCCTGTTCACACGGAACAATATTTGTTAAGGCGAAGTCTGTATCCTGTGTTCCATATGGAACACCACAAAAGAACGCGTCACGATTGAGATAGTCAAGTTTGTCAGGATCTAAAACACCGGATAGAATATTTCTGAAGAAAATGATTTCTTTATCATCATTATCAGGCATTTCAAAATTAACAATTGCTGCAGCTTTTAAAGGGCTACCTCCAATATAATTTTTTATGCATGATGATAATGGTTCTTTAAGGATTAATTCTCCTGTTATAACTTCATGATCTTTTAGCGGAAGCTCCTTCAATGAGTGGGCATATGGAAAGTGTCCAAGATCATGAAGTAGGGCTGCGCAAAGAAAAGATTTTACGCCTTCAAGACTTAAAACAGGGCAATCAGGATGTTGAATTATTTTTGTAATAATTCTCTTTGCAATATGAAATACCCCGAGACTATGACTTAGTCTTGTATGAGTTGCTCCGGGGTATACATGATATGCTGGTCCTAATTGTTTGATTCCTGCCAAATTCTGAAAAGGCTCAAGGCTAATAAGTTTTTTGAAATCCTCTGACAGAAAAATATTCTGCCAAAGAGGATCTCTAACTGGTTCAGTAAAATCTTTATTAAGATAGTCTAAAATTGAATTTTTCAATTTCTGTTTTTAGTAAAATTCAAAAGGCCGCCTTCAAGTATTACTTCAAGCTGCCTGTCTGCCATATCATGTTCCACTTCAAACTCAAAACCAGTAGTTTTATTTACTGCTTTAAGCTTTTTAGTGTTTTTAACATTTTCTCTAAGATTTTCTATAACAATTATGTCACCTTCTGAAATCTTGTCATAAGAAGATGCATCTGAAAAAGTAAAAGGAATAATGCCAAAATTAATAAGGTTAGCTTTATGAATTCTTGCAAAACTCTTTGTAATTACAGCCTTTACTCCAAGGTACATAGGCGCAAGAGCCGCGTGTTCACGGCTTGAACCTTGTCCATAATTTTCTCCACCTATAATTACTCCATTACCAGCTTTTTTTGCTTTGTTATGAAATTCAGGATCAAGCGCTTCAAAAACATGTTTTGAAATCTCTGGAATATTTGATCTCAAAGGAAGAATCTTTGAACCTGCAGGCATAATATGATCTGTTGTAATATTATCTTCAGTTTTAATGAGAACAGAAGCTTCAAGTTTGTCAGCCATAGAGTCTGCTTTGGGACACGGTTTAATATTAGGTCCGCGAATAATTTCTATATTTTCAGCATCTTTTTCACAGAGCGGTTTTATAATCATGTTGTCATCTATTTCAGTAAAGCTGCTATAGTCTTTTTTAGTAATTCCTTTAATATCACGAGGATCTGTAAGGACTCCTGTTAAAGCTGTAGCCGCAGCTGTTTCTGGTGACACCAAATAAACTGAAGCATCAGCTGTTCCGCTTCTTCCTTTAAAGTTACGGTTAAATGTTCTTACTGTTACACCACCGCTTGAAGGAGAAAATCCCATACCAATACAAGCTCCACATGCGCTTTCAAGGATACGTGCTCCTGCAGAAATAAGCTTTCCAAATATACCGGCCTCAATACTGCTTTTTACAACTTGTTTAGTTCCTGGAGAGATGCCCAAAGAAAGTTTTTCTGAAATAGTCTTATTTTCAAGAATATCAGCTGCTATTCCAAGATCATTTATAGATGAGTTAGTACAAGAACCAATTGCTACCTGATTTACAGGAAGTCCGGCAATCTCGCTTACTTTCTTTACATTATCCGGCATATGCGGCATAGCGACCATTGGAACAACCTCATCAAGGTTTATCTCAATAATCTTTGAATATTCAGCGTCAGTGTCTGCTGAAAGTTCTCTCCATAAATCTCCACGTTTTTGAAGATTAAGAAAATCTTTAGTTTTTGCGTCGGAAGGGAATACTGAAGTAGTCGCACCCAGTTCTGCTCCCATATTTGTTATTGTTGCTCGTTCGGGAACACTTAGAGATTCTACTCCGGAACCAAAGTATTCATAAACCTTGCCAACACCACCTTTTACTGATTCAATCTGTAAAATAGTAAGAATAATATCTTTGGCACTGCACATAGGTTGTAATTTCCCTGAAAGTTTTACACCAATAACTTCGGGAGTCTTTAAATAGAAAGGTGCTCCAGCCATAGCAGCGGCAACATCTAAGCCTCCGGCTCCAATTGAAATCATACCAAGTCCGCCGCCTGTTGGTGTATGTGAATCTGAACCAAGAAGAGTTTTTCCTGGAATACCAAAACGTTCAAGATGTATCTGATGACAAATACCATTACCAGGTCTTGAAAAATAAAGGCCGAATTTAGCAGCCGCGCTTTGAAGAAATCTGTGATCATCCATATTTCTGTAATCTGACTGCAGAGTATTATGATCTACATATGAAACTGATAATTCAGTTTTTACTGAAGGAATACCCATTGATTCAAATTGCAGATAAACCATAGTACCTGTAGCATCCTGTGTAAGTGTCTGATCAATTTTTATTCCAATTTCAGATCCGGCTTTTAGTTCTCCGGAAACTAAATGTTCTTTTAGCAATTTCTCTGTTAGCGTTAATCCCACAATAATTCTCCTTAATACGACTTAAGACATAATACAAAACAAGCATTGACGCGTCAATTCGGTTCTGGTAGCATTAATACTAATGATAAAAATACAAAAAAATAAAATTATTTTTTTAATCTTAATCTTAACTATTCTCTGTTTTGCTGAATATTCATGTACAAGGAGTGATGAAAAAAAAGTTGATGCAAAACCAGCTTTACAGAGTGAAAAACAAGAGAAAAATAAAGATAATATAAATAATAATGAAGAATCAACAAAAGATGAAGAAACTATATCTGTTAATCAGATAGCTGATACCTCCGCGCCTGAGAATATTGATTTTCTTTTGTATCCAAAAGATTATAGAGATACAATAATATTTAATGATTTTAAAATAGGTGAGCTGCAGAAAAAAGATGAACTTTTTTCAGGAGCAGAAGAAGATGTATACAATCTTGCGGTGAAATTTCTGCAAAGTCTGAAATTTAAAAAACTGGATGAAACCATAATTTATAGTGAAAAATATGATTTTTTAAAACGGAACATGGATTTATGGCTTGAAGAAAAAAAAATTGACAATTACAGAATAGCTGTTATAAATACAGAAGGGGAGACATACTACACTGAAGTACGGCTCTTGAGCGGTGATAAATTTTATAATGGGACAATTTATTTTATAAATAAAAACGGCTGGAAGATATTTGATTTTCAGCTTGATTTTGATGAAAATAATAAAAAGGATAATGAGCAAAATATATTTGAATTATCCCATGATTGAGGTTGTATGGGCAAGTCTATCAGTAGGATTGAACGGGAATTTATAATTAAAGCCATTGATGACAAAAAAATCACATTAAAGATTCTTGGCAATCGTTTTGAAGCTGATACCGTAATCATAAATTATGAA
>JAQQAK010000360.1 GCA_028527945.1 Spirochaetaceae bacterium | reverse complement strand
GTCTTTAATTCATGAGAAACATTAGCAACAAAGTCCTGACGCATTTGCTCAAGCTGAACCATCTTTGTAATGTCATGCATAACAAAAAGAAGCGCAACTGGTTCTGTTCCTGTTTTGTCTTTAAGAACTGTTCCAATAATATCAAGATATATAGTCTGCGGCTGATCTAAGGTAAAAATATCTTCTCCTGACTTTCCTGTTTTTATTAGCTTTTCAGCAAAACTGCTAAATTTAGAACTTCTAATAAATTCAAGAATTGTCCGGCCCTTATCTTTATCCTGATTAATTTCAAAAAGAGCTTCTGCCGCACCATTGATTCTTTGAAGATGAAGATTTACATCAGTATAAAAAACAGCTTCTGTCATGTTGTCCAGAATTAGTTTTAGTTCATTTGTCTGTTCATTAATAGTATCTATTCGTTCTTCTAACTGCTGCCCCATTCTGTTTATGTATTCAGAAAGTTCGACAATCTCGGCCGGCTTTTCTATATAGAGCCGTTGGGAGAAATCTCCTTTAGAATAATGCTCCGTTGTACTTTTCAGTTTTTTAAGAAAAATACTAACTTGTCCAGCAATGATAAAACATACCCAGGTAGAAATAATAACTATGACTAATAAAAAAATAAGACTACTGTTTCTAATTGTAGATATTTTTGATTGTATTTCTTTTAACGATTTCGATAACCGTATAACACCAAGTTCTCCATTTGAGAATTTAATACAGACCGCCGCGTACATCATTTTATCTTTCAGACTTACTGATGTCCTGGTAGAAGACCCTTCACCACTATTTATTGCGGCAATAATTTCAGGTCTATTAGCATGATTGTCCATTGTTTTTGGATCTTTATGGGAATCCGATAAAACACGACCATCCTCTGCAATTATTGTTATTCTGAGATTAGTTGATTCAGCGGTATGCTTTGTTATTTCCTGCAAATTAGGAATATCAACAGGGAGTCTGCCTGAAAGAATATTTTTTAATAAAGAACAAGTTTCCAGTATATTATTTTCAGTTTCGTTAAAAAAGAAATCTTTAAACTCGTTGATGTTAAATATAGTAAGCGGTGTTATTGCAAGTAAAATTAAGGTAATAATAATTGCAAATGTAGCCCCGAAAAGCGGTCTCTTTTTCATAATTTTCCTTCAAGACAGAACAGAAAGACTATTCACTTTTAATTCTGTATCCAACGCCTCTGACTGTTTCTATAAAACGCCCTTGGCTTCCAAGTTTTTTTCTTATACCAAGAATCTGAACATCTACAGATCGTTCTGTAACAGGATAATTCTGACCTCGGACAGCATCAATGATCTGATTTCTGGAGAATACCCATCCAGGATTGGAAGCCAAATGTCCAAGAATCGCAAATTCTGTGGCAGAAAGGTTTACACCGTCACCACAGGCAGTAACTTCATGTTTTTTTATATCAATACGAATTTCATGTATTTCTATAATTGGAGTTTCGTCTTCTTCTACATTTCTTCTAAGAACAGCTCTAATTCTCGCAATTAACACTCTTGGGCTAAACGGTTTTGTTATATAGTCTTCTGCGCCAAGCTCTAACCCAGAAATAATATCAGAATCTTCTGATTTGGCAGTGAGCATTATAACTGGAATTTCTCTTGTGCTTTCGTCTCTTTTTAATTTACGACAGACTTCAAGTCCGTCAATATCCGGAAGCATTATATCAAGCAGCACTAAATCAGGCTGGTTCTCTCTCGCGAGAACCAAGCCTTCATTACCGCATGATGCTTTTAGAAGTAAATATCCTTCACTTTCCAGATTATATGAGATTAACTCTCTAATATCATGTTCATCTTCTATAACAAGTATTTTTTCACCCGGCATTATTTTCTTTCCTGTTTAAAGTTCTATATGTTTACCAGTTTTTGTATAGATAACCCATTCACAAACATTGGTAATATGATCTCCAAGACGCTCAATAAAGCGAGCAAGGAAAATAAGGTTTGTAGCCTGATCGACATCCGCATCATCATCCTTATTCATATATTTTAACATCTTTTTAAGAAGTTTTTTATGAGATTTATCAAGAATTTCATCTCTTGAGGCAACTTCTCTGGCAAGTTCTGTATCATTGTTTACAAAAGCTGTAAGAGCATCCTTAAGCATCTGTCTTGCGATAGCTGCGGTCTCCGGTATTTGCTTAAGCTGAGTAATATACTTTTCTTCTGAAAGTCTTAAAGCGCCTTCAGCAATATGAACAGCGTAATCTCCGGCACGCTCAAGATCTGATACAATTCTTATAGCGCCGGTAAGCTGACGAAGATCTGTTGCTACAGGCTGCTCTGTGGCAAGAAGAATTGATATTTTATCAAAAAGCTCAAGCTCAAGCTCATTTATTCTATCATCTTCCTTTATAACTTCTTGTGCCAAAATCTCATTTTGGTCTCTCAAGGCATCTATCGATTTCTTTATGGCTTCTTCAACAAGAATGCCCATCCTGAGAATTTCTTCATTTAATTCTGTCATTTCCTTTGTGAAATGAACTCTAGAGTTTGTACTCATTTTTTCCTCCATGTTTTTTCTATCAACCAAATCTACCAGAGATATAGTCTTCAGTTTTTTTACTCTTCGGATTAAAAAAGATTTTCTCTGTTTCATCCATTTCTTCAAGGTAACCATGAAGAAAAAATGCTGTAGCGTCCGAAATCCTTCCTGCTTGCTGCATATTATGAGTTACTATAACAATAGTATAATCCTTTTTCAGTTCATCAATTAAGTCTTCTATTCTTGATGTAGAGACAGGATCAAGAGCTGATGTTGGTTCATCCATAAGAATAACATCCGGTTCAACAGCAAGAACACGTGCAATACAAAGTCTCTGCTGCTGTCCTCCGGACATTCCTAAAGCGGGTTTGCTTAATCTGTCTTTTACTTCATCCCAAATTGCAGCCTGTGTAAGGCTTTTTTCAACTATTTCATCAAGAACTTTTTTATTCTTTATTCCATGAATTCTTGGACCATACGCAATGTTGTCATAAATAGACATTGCAAAAGGATTTGGTTGCTGAAAAACCATTCCCATTTTTTTCCGAAGTTCAATAATATCGTATCTTCCATAGATGTCTTCGCCTTCATAAAGAATTGTTCCATC
>JAQQAK010000359.1 GCA_028527945.1 Spirochaetaceae bacterium | reverse complement strand
CCATGAGCTAGAATATCTTGTAAAACAGGCGGATTTGGATACTTTGTGTGTAATTGATGGGTATAAGGATTCTGATTATCTTCAAATGGTCAGAAACCTTGTACCTGAATTAAATACACAGCAAAGAGGTTCTCTTAAATCTGAGAGATTTCCTGTTTTAAGGAATGTTGTTTTTATAGGACAGGAAAAGCACAGAGGTTTATATAACACACAAGAATTACTTCTTCTTGGGCAGCATGTTGATGACAGCGAGCTTAAAAATATTTTTGACTCTTGTGACTGTCATGATGTTATAAATATGCAGTACACGTCTGGAACAACAGGTTTTCCAAAAGGTGTAATGCTTACTCATTACAACATTCTCAATAATGGTTTTAACATTGGTGAATGTCAGAAGTTTACTGAAAAAGATATTTTATGTTTGGCTCCGCCATTATTCCATTGCTTTGGAATAGTTTTAGGTGTTATGGCTATTTTGACTCATGGTGGAACTCTTGTCATGATTGAAAAGTTTGATCCATTAGTTGTTATGGCTTCAGTTCAAAAGGAAAAATGTACAGCACTTTATGGTGTGCCTACAATGTTTATAGCTGAGCTCAATCATCCTATGTTTGACATGTTTGATTTTTCTAGTTTAAGGACTGGAATCATGGCGGGCTCCCCTTGTCCAATGGATACGATGAAGCAGGTTGTTGAAAAGATGAATATGAGAGATATAACCATAGCTTATGGATTGACTGAGGCCTCTCCTGTAATGACTCAGACTGTTACAGATGATCCTCTTGAAAAAAGAGTTGCTACTGTAGGAAAAGAACTGCCAGGTATTGAAGTAAAGGTTTTTGATCCAGAAACTGGGAAAGAATGTCCTGCAAATGTTCAGGGAGAGCTCTGCTGTAGAGGTTATAATATTATGAAAGGATATTATAAAAATCCTGAAGCAACTGAGGCTTGTATAGATAATGATGGTTGGCTTCATTCTGGAGATCTTGGTATAAAAGATGAGGATGGTTATTTTAGTATAACAGGACGTATTAAGGATATGATTATCAGGGGCGGTGAAAATATTTATCCGCGTGAGATAGAAGAATATCTTTATAATATGCCAGAAATAAAGAACATACAGGTTGCTGGAGTTCCTGATGCAAAATTTGGAGAGCAAGTAGGCGCTTTTATAATTTTACATGAAAATCAAATTTTAAGTCCGTCTGATGTGAAAGATTTTTGCCGAGGACAGATAGCACGGCATAAGATTCCAAAATATGTATTTTTTGTAGAAGATTATCCATTAACTGCAAGCGGAAAGATTCAAAAATATAAACTGGGAGAAATAGCGCTTGAATTAATAAAAGAAGGAAAAGGCTGAGTTTAGCCATTTTTATATAAAAAAAAAGCTGAGTTTGACGACTCAGCTTTTTTTGTGTTTACAGTAGTTTATTACCATCGAATAAGATTTCCGCCAAATGTAAGGCCTGCGCCAAAACCTGATGTCAGAATTAAATCGCCTTTTTGTATTTTTCCGCTTTCTGATAGTTTATTAAGTGCAATTGGGATAGAAGCCGCAGAAGTATTAGCATATTCATCAATTACAACAAAAAACTTTTCTATTGGAAAATTTAATCTTTTTGCGGCTGCTTGAATAATTCTGATATTTGCCTGATGAGGGACAATGATTTTAATATCATCTATTGTCAGATTATTTCTTTCCAGAAGTGTGTTTATAATAATCTCGTTTACTTTTACAGCGAAACCATAAACACGTCGACCATTCATTGATATGTATAAATCCTCTTCAGAAAAGTCTTTGTCCTGAAAGCTGTGTTTGGCTCCACCAACTTTTCTCATTAGATGTTTGTACCCATCGCCTTCAGCTCCAAGATAGGAATCAATAATACCACTTCCTGAATTGTCTTCATCAAGACTCAATATTGCCGCTCCAGCTCCGTCTCCAAAAAGGACGCAAGTATTTCTGTCTTTCCAGTTTGTTATTCTTGAAAGAGCTTCTGCTCCTATTACAAGAACTTTTTTTGCGCTCCCTGCAATAAGCATACTTTTAGCAACTTCAAGGCTGTATACAAAACCAGAACATCCAGCACTCAAGTCCAATGCTGCTGTGTGCTGAATACCAAGTTTATGCTGAACTACACAAGCGGTAGATGGAAAGCCAGCGTAGTCTCCGGAAGCAGTGGCTACAATAATCAGATCTATATCTTCTTTATTAATTCCTGCTCTTTCTATAGCCTGCTCAGCAGCTGCTACAGCCATATCTGATGTGGTTTGATCCTCTGAAATAATATGACGTTTTTCAATTCCGGTATGAGTTTTTATCCATTCATCAGTTGTATCAACAATTTTTGACAGCTCTTCATTCGTAATAATTTTTTCAGGAACATAAGCTCCCAAACCCAAGATTTTTGCAGTCATAGGTCCTCCTTGATTGCGTCATAAATAATATATCGGGTGCTGGCCGATATATCAAGGGCTCAAAAACCCTATTTGTGTAAAAAATTATTCTTGTCTGGATAAAATTGTTTCTTCAGCATGTACTAAATATCTTTTTGCGTTTTCGGTTATTGCTGAAATCTCTTTTTCTGTAAGAGTTCTTACCGCTTTTGCAGGAGAACCCATTATCATAGAGTAGGGCGGAAAACTTTTATTTCCAGTCACAAGTGTACCTGCTCCAACTATACTATGGTGAGATATTAGAGAATTGTCCATAACTATTGCGCCCATTCCTATAAGGCAATTATTTTCGATTGTACAAGAATGTAATATTGCGTTATGACCAACAGTTACCCAATCACCAATAATTAAGGGAATATTGGTTCCTACATGGCAAACTGTCCCATCTTGAATATTTGAAAAGTTTCCAATTTTTATTGGAGCAATATCACCTCTTAAAGTGGCTGAAAACCATATTGATGTTTTTTCTCCAAGACTAACATCACCGCTAATATCTGCATTCCATGCTATAAAAGATGCTTTTTTCACATCTGGAATTTTATCAAGATATTTATTTATCATATAAAAAATCTCCAAAAAATGTATTTGTTAAAAATACCTTAACGGGTTTTTAGAAATTTTGAAATGTATTATAATCGATATTAACAGGAAAAAAGATGATGAACAATCTTAAAGTAGCAACAATTTTTTTAGGTATTTTAGCAACTGTAGCAGTTTTTTTTGTTTTGAAGACAGCCAGTTCTGTATTTTTACCTATTTCTTTCTCTATACTTTTGGCTTTTACGCTTTCACCAGTTGTTGACGGGTTAATGCGAATAAAGGTTCCGCGTGTTGTTTCTATTGCACTAGCCTTACTTATAATTATTGCTATAGCTTATCTTATTGGTCTTTTTTTAATTGCAAGTCTGAATTCTTTTATCGATGAAGCTCCAAAATATTATTTGCGTTTTGAAGAAATATTAAGACAGATATCAGGAGTTTTAAATACTAATTTTTCAATGCATCTGCCAGAAAATCCAATGGCGGAGATTAATTTCACATCAAGATTTATAGGTTCAATTGATAGAATATCACAAAATTTTATGAGTTTTGGGAAAGGTCTTGTTATAATTATATTATCTACTGTTTTTCTTCTTCTTGAAGCGCCTTATATTCAAGTAACTATTGCAAAAGCTTTTCCAAGAAATGCTGCTAAACAAATTATCATTATTATGCGGCATACCATAAAACAAATAGGTATGTATCTTTCAATAAAGTTTATAGTAAGCGCTCTTACTGGGCTTCTGGTATGGTTTTTTCTTCAAATTATAGGAATGGATTTTTCTCTTATTTGGGGAGTTCTTGCTTTTATTCTTAATTTTATACCTAACATAGGATCTTTTATATTAATGATCATAACTATTAGTATGGGAGTTATTCAGTTTTTTCCACAGCCTGGCCCAATTATATATGTATTTATAACAATGATAGCTGTTCAGCTTATAGTAGGAAACTTTTTCGATCCAAGAATGCAGGGCCGCCGTTTGAATCTAAGTCCAATAATAATAATTTTCTCACTTTTTCTTTGGGGATGGATATGGGGGGCAATAGGTATGTTTATTGCTGTTCCAATAACAGCAGTTATAAAAATAGTCTGTCAGAACGTTCCACAATTAAAACCAGTTTCTATGTTAATGGAAAATGGACGCAAAGTTCATAAAAATAATAGAGTAGGGCTGTTTAAATAATTGTGTCAAACTCTTGTTAAAACATAATTACAGCTGTATTATTGTCGAATGGAAAGAAAACGAATTTTAACAGGCGACAGACCTACTGGCAAGCTTCATCTTGGACATTATGTAGGTTCTTTAAAAAATAGGGTACAATTTCAGAATGATTATGAGTGCTTCTTTATAATTGCAGATTTGCACATGCTAACAACTAAGCCAGATGCCACTGCAATAGCTCAAATTGGTCAAAACGCAAGAGATATGGTTCTTGATTATATTGCATGTGGAATAGATCCTTTGAAATCTAAAATTTACCTTCAATCTGCAGTCCATGAAGTTTATGAGATGAATCTCATTTTTGAAAACATGGTAACTGTTCCCAGGCTTCAAAGAATGCCAAGTATAAAAGATATGGCAAAAGCGGCAGAAATGAATGAAATGCCTTTAGGGCTTCTTGGATATCCAGTACTTCAAGCCGCTGATATTCTCATGCCAAGAGCTAATCTTGTTCCTGTCGGAAAAGATAATGAGGCGCATGTTGAGCTTACTCGTGAAGTCGCGAGACGATTTAATAGTATGTATGATGAAGTTTTTCCCATACCTGAGGTAATGGTTGGGGATGTTCCAACATTGATTGGCACAGACGGTAATGCGAAAATGTCTAAATCTCTTGGTAATGCAATAATGCTTTCTGATGATGAAAAAACTGTAATAAAAAAAGTTCGAGGGATGTATACTGATCCTAAAAGGGTTAGAGCTGATATTCCAGGTACTGTTGAAGGAAATCCTGTCTTTATTTATCATGATATTTTTAATGACAATAAAAATGAAGTTGAAGATTTAAAGGAACGTTATAGAACTGGTAATGTAGGTGATGTTGAAGTTAAAGATAAACTTGCAAAAGCAATAAATAAATTTCTTGATCCGTTTAGAGAGCGTAGAGCTATTTATTCTGAGAAATCTGGATTTGTAGAAGAAGTTTTGTATGATGGAACTATGGCTGCCAGAGAAGAAGCAAGGCAGACTTTAACTGCTATGAAAAAGGCTATGGGACTTACAGGAGTGTGGAATAGTATTAGTCGAAA
>JAQQAK010000358.1 GCA_028527945.1 Spirochaetaceae bacterium | reverse complement strand
CGTTTTCAGAAATCCAATTCAAAGAATTATCACTAATTAATGCCTTTGCTTCAGGGGTTGCAATTATTTCAAGATTATTCTCTTTAATAGATTTAACTAGAAAATCTGAAACGTAGGGTTGGTCTATCAGTATCATTTATTATTACAAAATCCTTCTATTATTTCGGATAGCAGACTTACAAGAGCAACTTCTATCTACCAGCCTTTACTTTTTGGGCTACAAACGCCAAATATTATCACAACAAAGTACCTTTTTATGTTTTATAATAAAAAGAAGAAGACCGCTACATTGGGCAAGAGTTAAAAAAGAATTAGACATTATGAATACACAAAAAGATTTAAGATGGGGCATTATCGGTTTGGGAAATATTGCCCATAAAATGGCAGATGCACTCAGTTTGACTCTAGGAAATCAACTTTATGCGGTAGCTTCAAAAACACCTTCAAAAGCAGATGCCTTTGCCGACAAATACAGCGTTCAACATGCTTTTACTTATCAGGAAATTGTGAACTGTAAGGAAGTTGATATTATTTACGTGGCCACGACGCATAATTTCCATTTTGAGAATGCCAAATTAGCCTTAGAACACGGAAAGCATGTATTGATTGAAAAAGCTTTTACGGTGAATGCAAAGGAAGCGCGGGAGTTAGTACGTATTGCTCGGGAAAAGAAGCTATTTCTGATGGAAGCGATCTGGACACGGTTTCTGCCAAGCTTTAAATTGCTGAAAGAGAAAATCATTCAGCATGAAATTGGAGATTTGAAGCAAATCACTATTTCGTTTGGCAAGTTTGTAGGTCCTGATTACGAAAGAAGACTGAGAGATCCTGCATTAGCAGGCGGTGCAACCTTAGATTTAGGCATTTACGCCATTTCCTTTGCTTGTTATATGCTTGGAGAACTTCCTTCCGATATCAAATCCATGACCAATTTCGGCGATATGGGAGCAGATGAATTATCCAATTACATGTTTAGGTTTCCTTCTGGTTGTTTAGCAAATATTATGACGAGTTATAATTTGAACATGATAAACGAAGCCATCATCTATGGAACAACGGCTTATATCGTTTTTCCGCAATTTACGGTAGGCGAAGATTTTGAAATTCATAAACACGAAGGGACAAATCATATAAAGAATGTAGAAAACATCACTGAAAAGAATCATGCCAATGGATTTGTTTATCAAGTGGAAGAAGTGTCTCGTTGTATTAATGCAGGCAAGCTAGAAAGTGACATCATCCCTTTAGACGAAACCGTTGGAATAATGGAAGTGATGGACAAAATGCGAGAAGAGTGGGGGTTTAAATATCCTTTTGAATAGCGGGTTTCTACCTGCTAATTGGTAGATTTCGTTTTTTGAGCCTATTATAAATTGCCAATTCTTATTAGTGATGCCATAGTGTTTTCGGTATTCCTTTAAAACAAATGGCGAGTCTAACCAAGGAGTAATAGAAAAGGATAGAAAAACAACGCTGTCATCATTTTGTAGGTAGTTATTTTGTTTTTTTTAAGGCTTCTATTTCTTTAAGTAAGTGTGATCGATCAGATTCCGAAACGGATTTATCCTTATTTATGAGTTCAATAGCTTTGTTGAGGTATTGATTTCCTTTGTCAATCTTTTTTTGAGTTATATAGATTTCTCCTATCCAACTATAGTAACTAAAGTCTTTGGGGTTCTTTTCTACTGCCTTCAGCAGAATTTCTAGCGTAAAATTCAGATTGTTGTTACCGTATATGTTGTTGTAATCATTGTAATACTCTGAAGCAATACTATTGAAAAATAACTCAGACGGTTGGATTTTTAAACCTAGTTCAGATGATAAGGATGAATATAAATCTTGAAATTCATCCCATGGCACTTTATTTCTTGATTCTTTTGCAAGGTCAAAACAGATGTCTATTCTCCGACCGTAGTTTTTAAAAATTTCACTTAAAGCTTTATTCACGGTTACGCCTGGCGTAAGACCGTGTGCTACTTTATGTTTGTAGTATTTCCATTCCAAATTATCAGGTAATTCTTTGGATATTAAATACATATTTAAAGTATCTACTGCCGATTCATGTAAATCTCCATATGATTCTTCTCCTACAGAAAAGTAGTAATAGTAATTATGGGAACTTGATGGAATCTTATTTAAGAAATCTTCAAACTGTGCTTGCTGTTTTTTATCTCCAAAATCGAAATTTGAAACACTACTGGCTATTGCTCCATTAAAAAAATCAGGACTTTTGGACAGCGCATAAGATGAAAAAATGGCTGTACGTGAATGCCCTATCAATAGATTAAAATCTGAAATAGGATATTTTTTCTTTAGTTCATTATTCAATTCCTGCTCAATAAATTGAATTAAATCATCCGCTTGCCCTCCATTCATATTGGGATTGGTCCATGAATTTCTATTTTTCCAAGAAAAAGTAATCCCAACAATTATAGCCTCAGGCATCCACTGTAAAGTACTTAAGTAGTCAATTGTGTATAGATTGTATTTGTAATTACTTTGTAGCTGTTTGTCTAACAAATATATAATAGGATATTCTGCGCTTGTGTTGTTTTTCAGTTGTTTTGGCAGGGTTATCTCCAGACTTATAGAGTCATTTAGTGCCTCTGAATACATATTTGTTTTAATAGGTCTTTCGTACGAAGAGAATTCTTGAGCCTGTGCACAAAAAGTAATAGTCAGTAGCGAAAAAAATAAGTAATAAGTTCTCATATAATATTTTGTCTTCATTTATTTACGTACAACGTGCCGGTAGGTGGCTATGATTTCATATACATTGTTGGCACATTTTTTTCATTTCTAAAACTGTGGGGTTGGAAAGTCTATTATCCACATCATTATCATTCCCGCAATTCCTCCAAATAACATAAGAGGGAAGAAAAATTTGATTTGTTTAACCGTTACATTTGTCTTTCCGCTAAAACTCGATTTCTGAATTAATCCTGGATGAGTTACAATAAACTCTGCTCCATTTTTAAAATATATCCACCTTACACTTAATACCCAAAGTACTATTATTGAAAAATGGAAGACTAATACCATTGGATTCATTGCCTTTGGATTAAAGTATTCAAACGTGTTTTGTGTTACTCCACTTAGATCTCCAATCATCATAATAACCCAGGGAATATTGCCATAAAAAAGTAATCCCTTAAAGTATTTATCATATCCTTCTTCTAATTCAGGATTTTCTGCGATATACTTTTTGGAACGATGTTTTAGAACAAGTCCATTTGCAATTGTCACAGCAATGAACATTATCCAAGTATGCCTAAATATTATTTCCATTTTTTTCTAATTGGTGCCAACGGTTTGGCTAAACTGGATTTTAATGCAGTTTAGGTTTTGTACCATCGTTATTTATTATGTTGATTAAAACATTTCCTGTTTTCTGTCCTTTAATTACATAGTCGTAAGCCTTAGATATGTCTTCTAATGAATATTCACGGTCTATTACGGGTTTAAAATAGCCCTCTCTCAACATTTTAATAATGTAGGGTATTGTTTTTTCTTTGCTGTACGGAATTGGGAAAATTACTTTTTTACTACCGAAAAAAGTGGAAGTAACTGAGAAAAAAAGATTTTGTGAATACGGGCCTAATTCTGAAGATATGTAAACCCCTTTTTCTTTTAATAACGGTTTGCATCGTCCAAATGTACTTTTGCCCACTGCATCAAATATAAAGTCATATTTGTCAGTATCCGTTGTAAAATCTTCTTTGGTGTAATCGTATACTTTGTTAGCCCCTAAAGACTGTATTCGTTCTATGTTTTTAGTATCGCAGGTAGCTGTTATCTTAACATCATATTGTCTTACAAATTGTAAAAGAGCTGAACCGATACCACCAGTAGCACCATTTATAAGCACATTTTGTCCTGATTGAATCTGCGCTTTATGAATAAAAGTATAAGCGTAATGGGCCCCTTCCAAACTTGCAGCCGCTTGTTTATAATCAATGTTTTCTGGAATCAGGAAAATATGCTCTGCAGTTGTTGCTAGATATTCAGCTTGTGATTCTGAGCCGGTATCATTAAATCCGAAGACTTTATCACCAACACGATAAGCATCGATATTTTTCCCTACTGAAACTATTTCGCCTGCAAAATCTGTCCCTAATATCACTTTCCTTGGTTTAAAAAATCCCAATACGAATCTCATAATGAATGGGCGAGCGGTAAGATTTGCACAATCCGTTCGATTTACTGTAGAAGCAAATACTTTGATTAAAACTTCATCTTCCTTTGGAATAGGCGTATTAATACTTTCAATTTTA
>JAQQAK010000357.1 GCA_028527945.1 Spirochaetaceae bacterium | reverse complement strand
AAAATATTATAAGCTGACTTCTATTATTATAATTAGTATTGTATTAAGTTCTTGTATGAGTGTAGAACATGACATTGATATATTACCAGTGGTAAATAGTATTCCTACTTCAGCAAGTTCTTCATTATTTACTTATGGTAGTATTTTTACTAATGAAGACTATACTGTTGTAGAAGAGTTTAAAATACCTTTATCAACTTCTGAACCCATAAGAGCAGATGAAGCATTTCCGATAGATATAAATCCAGCTCTAAAAGAAATTATCGATAAGAACGGAGCTGATGCTATAGTTGATCTTAAATTTCAGCTTACATATGTTGATAAAACAATATTTAATTTAATGCATGTAGAACAATATTTGGCTGGGGCGGGAGCTCTTGTAGCTGGAGGTAGTGTAGCATTCAATGCTTTAACTGAGGAAGAGGCATTTCCTACTGTTCCATTTGTTTCTGGATTAAGTGTTGCTGCTGTTGGTGTTGGCGCTAATTTGCTTCATTATAATTTGGGAAAGGTTCATTATAAATATGAAATCACAGGTAAGGCTGTAAAATTTTTAAAGTAATTGATTGATAGACGTATTTTAATAATGGAGATATCCAAATTTATGATTTTTTAGAATACCTCCAAAAAATCAACCATATTCCGGAGCAGAGCAAACACAGGTTGGTTCTGTAAGGAATGGGTTTAGACGGTCGCCGCTTTCTACCCAACAAAAAAATACTCTTTCCAAGTAGAAGATTCCGCATGTAGAATCCTGTTAAAGCAGGGCGGGGTATTAAACCTTCCCGGCGAATAAATTCAAATTATCTTTAATCTTTTCATAAAAAGAAAGACTCATATCCTTTGCTGTTAATAGTAAAGGATAATTGAACCAGTTTAGTTCAGATGGTATCATGCCTTATGGTAGACTACATTGAATTTATACTGATAGCTATAGCTGCTGCGTTAATAATTATAGTAGCTTTTAAAATAGGTCGAATAACTGGTCGTAAAAAAGAAGCTAAGGACTGGGAGTCTAATAAAATTGAATCTATTGTTAAAGAGCGTATCAAACTTTCCCGCGCAGTTCTCGGCGGACAGTTTTCTGAACAGCTTGCGCCATATCTTCCTGGGTTTGATTTTAACCCCAATGAATGTCGCTTTATTGGTAAACCCATAGATTTTGTTGTTTTTAAAGGAATGGATGAAGGCCGGGTTGATGAAATAGTTCTGGTAGAGGTTAAGAGCGGTAAAAATCGTAATTTATCCAAGATTGAACGTGCTCTGCGTGACGCTGTAAAGGATGGACGTGTAAGCTGGCAGCAGTATGATGTACCTGAAGGAGTGACTAAATAAATGGCTGAAATTTTTGATATTGTAGATGAGAATGATGTTGTAATCGGACAGGCCGAACGTTCTGAGGTTCATGGAAATCCTGAACTTTTTCACCGGGTAGCTCATGTGCATGTTTTTAACCGTTTTGGGTATTTGTTTTTGCAAAAACGATCAAAGAATAAAGATTTACAACCTGGTAAATGGGACACTTCTGTCGGCGGGCATGTTGATTCAGGAGAGAGTTATCTTGCTGCTGCTGTGCGCGAAACCGCCGAAGAACTTGGAATAATAGTGCCTGAAAAGCAGTTTGAGTTTTTATATAAATACAGCTTTACAAATGATTATGAATCGGAGTTGGTGTCAACTTACAGAATAATCTGGGATAGAGATTTTCATTTACAGGAATCTGAGCTTGATGATGGGCGATTCTGGAGCATGGAAGAAATTCAGGCCTCAAGTGAATCTTTTTTTACACCGAACTTTTTGAGTGAGTTTGATAAGCTTCGGCATTATATGAAAGAAAAATGACCGCTGTAAAAGCGGCCATTTTATAGAGATTACATCTGGTAAATTGAAACCGTGCCGCTAACTTCATTGCCTACAATTAAAAGAGCCTTTCCTGTTGGGCTGTTTTCAGCAGGAACAAAAGCCATGCCTTCCGGAGCCAAATCACCGGTATTGGCAGTTGATGTATCATCGTATTCCATATCCGCGTTAACAACTGCATCATATTTACGGCTTGAAAGATAGGTTATAAAGGCAGATTCTTTCGGGGTTGTAATATCATAGATCATTATCCCACCATCTCTTTCAAGGCCTATAAAAGCGTAGGTTTTTTCTCCTATTTTCCCAACCGTTAAAGCTTCTGGCTCAATACTTTTCTTTTCAATACGGCTTTCAAGTTCAAGATTTGTATTTGAGCAGCCAAATGTTTCAGGATGAAGTTCTGCTATAGTTCTTTCAAATTGATCTCCGCTATCGAATACCAGATTCATATCTTCATCAAAGATTGTGAAAGAACGTCCTCCGAAGGTGTACAGTTTTTCAAACTTACTGTCTCCGTTTTCATCTCCATTGACTTTGCTTACTCTCAGAGATGAGTGTTTAAACCATTCAATATCTTCAGCGCTGAAGGCTACTGGATCAAGTTCAATCTTCTTAACCTTTGTTGCGTCTTCATAATCCCCGTATTCACGATCATCTCCCTCATTTGCTGTCACAACATAGGTTTTGCCGTCGGCTTCAAATGATGCGACTGAGTCCGGCATATACATTCCAAGGGTTGGGCGGTTTTCAATCTTTATTTCGCCATCTTTGGCAAAATCCATACCATTTCCTTTAATATTATGATCTTTATACCCAAGGGCAAATACGCCATCAAGTGTTGCTGTGGTAATATCGATTCTTGCAATCGCGTTGTTTTCCTGACATGCCACAAAGGCTTTTCGTCCGTCTGGTGAAACTGTTATATATTCTGGCTCTATATCCTGACTTACTGTGGTTCCTTCCGGTCCTGTAATTCTGACATCTCCCTTTAGATCTGTTTCTGAAAAGGTAATTTCTTTTGTACTGAAATCGCTGACTTTTATAATAGTAACTGAGCCTATTGGATCTACAGAGTAATCTGATGAAGGTTCACCTTCGTTTGCAGCAAGAACATATTTTCCATCTTTGGTAAAAGTCACCATATCAGGAAGATATCCAGCTTCAACCTCTTTTACTATGTTTCCATCAAGATCTGTAAATACTACATGCCCTTTCTTTGAAGTTTCATGATAATTTGCCGCATTAACAGCTATGGCAACCAGATCTCCATTAACTGCAACAGAATTTGCTTCACCTTCACCAAAAGATATATCTTTTATTTTTGTTGGAGAAGCGGGATTAGACGCGTCAATTATAATAAGTCCTCCGCTGTTGGCATTTACGCAGAAAATGCGTTTTGTACCGGCGTGATAAGCTACAATTTCACAGGCACTTTCGTCAAATATCCCAGTTTCAAATCTTCCGTAAAACTCTGGATGTAATTTACTGAAAATTTCCTGTGCCTGTTTTTTTTCTGTTTTGCTTTTTTCTGAAGCAACTGTGTCCTCTTTTTCTGAAGATGTCACACAGTTTGTCGCAGCTATTATAGTAATAAGAACAAGTACAACGTGTTTTAATTTCATATGATCTCCTTTCTTTATGATTTTTAATTTTACGAAAGGATTGTTAAACTTATGTTCAGAAATTATAAAAGGACTTTGAGTTTTTATATAAAAAAAGATCTGAACCTGCTAAAAAAAGCAGATCCAGATCGAGGAAGTGTAAATTCTTATGGTAAAAGATTCGGCTCTGTATAAAAAGAGCTGATTCCTTTAAAAGTTTTGTTTACTGTTATTTTTATTATTTTTGTAGAGTCCATATCGTCAGTACATTGTACAGGTTCAGGATATACAGGTATTTCTGCGTTTTCTTTTACGAAAACTGGAATTGTTGATAGTTCAGATTTAATATCTTTGAGCCATTTTTCTCCATTAATCTTTTCACCTGTCCATAAGTTGTACCAAACACCTTCTGGTAAATAAACATTACGAACACCTTCATCATTCATTACCGGGCAAACAAGAAGATCGTTACCACAGAAAAATTGATCATCAATATTCCAACTTACCGGATCTTCAGGATATTGTAAAAGCATAGCTCTGAGAACTGGAAAACCTGATTGGCTTGTAATCTTTGCCTGTTCCATAAAATAGGGAATCAGCATATATCTGAGGTTCAGCCATTTTCTAACAACAGGAGCTATTTCAGGAAAGTACCATGGTTCACGGGGTGACGTTCCATGATAACGAAGGTGAGAAGTAAATACACCAAATTGAGTCCAGCGAACATAGACATTGTCAGAGGGGGGGGTATTCATAAACTCTGGTAATCCATGAAAACCGGGTACATCATGACTCCAGAAACCAAAACCGGAAAGTCCTAAATGAAGACCTCCTCTAAGAACGGCTGCCATACCATCCCAGCTTGCTGCAGTATCTCCTCCCCAATGAAGAGGATAACGCTGGCAGCCTGCCCAGCCCGCGCGTGCCCAGATAATCCCTTCTCCAGTACTTTTTTGAGTCTGTTCAAAAGCTGCTTTTTGATACAATAGAGAATATATATTATGCAGCTTATCTGCGGGCATATTCATATAATCAGCATCTTTTTGAACCTTTTCACCAAAGTCTGTTTTTATAACAGCTGCTCCCATTTCAATTAAATTGCGGATTTTGTCCTGATACCAGGCTACAGCTTCAGGATTTGTAAAGTCTATTTGTCCTCCAAAGTTTTGTCCTGAAAAGTCAGAAGAAGATTGCACACTACCTGATTTAGGTGGAGCAAGATAACGTTTTTCTTTGGCTTCTTCTAAAAGGCAGTTACCTTCTCCTATATTTGGAGTTTGCCATAATGAAACTCTGTAGCCATCATCTTTTAACCTTTTCATGAATTTTTCAGGTTCAGGAAATCTTTCCTTACTGAACTTCCATTCACATACCCAGTCTGTTTCGAACCAGCCTGTATCTATATGAATAACATCGCAGGGATATTTTTCTTCTCGCATTCGGGACGTTATTTTTTCAATTTCATCAGCTGAAAAATAAGTCATTCGGCTCATCCAGGTACCATAGCTCCATACTGGAAGCTCTGGTGGGAAACCTGTGAGCCTTCTATAGTTTTTAAGAATTTCTTCAGGAGTTTTACCATCAAAGATAAATATATCGAGCTTGTCTTCTTCTATTTTTCCCTGAACTGCTCTTGTAGAAACATCTGCTACTGATAGAAGAATATGTGATGTTGTATGAACAAAAAGTCCGTACCCCTTACTTGATATAAAGAATGGAACATTTTTATAAGCTCTACGGCTATTATTTCCAAGTCCATCAGTATTCTCTAAAGAATAAGTTCCCCCCGCCAGGTCCATTCTTCTAAAGCGTTCTCCTGTTCCTACAAAATGCTCATTTGCGTCAGATGTGAATGAGAATAGAGTAGATCTTTCTTTGTTTTCACCTTTTGGATTTTCAATAAACCCTATGGGGATTGATTCAACCTTTTCAGGGAAAAATTGATCATAGGCATTAAGTGATGCTTTTGAAGACTTTGGGAAAAATACGACTGAAAGGCTGTCGAATGATGGACTCTGTAAGGTGCTCCATCCTGATTGCGGCGGCTGATATTTATCAAAAACAGCAATAATTTTTCCATTATTATCTATTATATTTATTTTTTTTTCAGTTTCACTGAAAGATAGATCTATTTCAGAAAGATCGTCTGATGGCTCAATCATGACGCTTTCTTTTTCAATCTCTCCAACAGAGACTCTAAGAATATTTCCACTGTAAAGTCTTATATTAAGTTTTTTTATTTCAGGTTTTAAGCCTTTATCAGGCATAAGCCCCGCTTCAAATTTAAACGGGGTATATGGTATGTCCAGGTTAATTGATTTACTGGATTTTTCAGCCTTTACAGGAGAGCCTGCTCTCCAGATTAGTGTTTCCGGATTAAGATCCAAATCGGCTACAACTTCCATAAAATCATTACTATGTTTCACTAAAATCTCCTATTTAAATGCGGTGTAATTTATGTTTTTTAGAACTTCCTTTATTCTTTTACTGCGCCAGCAGTAGAACCCATATGTATTGTATTTTGAAAAATGAAATACAAAATAAGTGGGATTATGATAGATATAATAATTGCTGCGGTCAGAATTGGTATTGCTATTCCATGCTCTCCTTTCATAACCGCTATACCAAGAGATAGTGGTCTTTTTGCTGGATCTTGAATGAGTAGAAGAGAGAAGGGCAACTCTGTCCACATTGCAAGACTTCCAACAATTGCAATTGTTCCTATCATCGGTTTTGCCATAGGCATCATTATGTTTAGAAGTTGCTGAAAGACATTTGCTCCGTCTATTCTGGATGACTCCAGTAGAGTCCTGGGCATTCCTGAATAATAGGTTGACATTATATAAGTTCCAAACGGAGCAAAATAAGCTACCCATACAAGAACTAAGCCTATTCTTGTATTCATTAATCCCATTTTTGTTGCAATTCTATAGACCTGAGATGCTACTACCA
>JAQQAK010000356.1 GCA_028527945.1 Spirochaetaceae bacterium | reverse complement strand
AAGCCGGCTTTTAGATTCGTATTCTATTTTTCCGCTTTCTATTGCTTTACCACAAAGGTCGTCTTCTTTTTGTCTATGAAAACTCTGTTTATCAATTTCTTTATCTGAATCTGTAATTGTTTGTTCAGACGCCATAAATATAAGGTGATCAGAGCTCCTGTCTATAAGATAAATAGAACAGCCCGATGTATTCATATGTTTAAATACAAGCTCAATAATTCTGTTAAGAAAAGAATCTATATCTTCAGAATCCTGGAATAGCCAATCAAGTTCGCTGAACTCGAAAAGCATTTTGTAAGGAGATATTCGCATGGTATAAATATAATAATAAATTAAAGAAATTTATAATAAAAAAATGCGCAGGGAGTTTATTTTAAAATGGAGGATCAACCGATGGAAATTACTCGGTTCTCCCTGCGCCAGGGGTTTAATTTAACTTTAGTTTTTTGGGATCTGTTTTTCAACTTTTTATTAAAAAAGTTGAAAAAAAAGAGATAGCTTTACCGTCATAAATTGAGTTCAAGGTTTTAATCTTTTTTCAATAAGGCTCTAATGTTTAAGATTATTGTTATTTTAAAATACCTTCGGCCGCTCTAATACCACTGGCCCACGCAGCTGTAATTCCTCGACTCGTTCCTGCACCATCTCCGGCAAAATAAATATTCTCGGCAGCTTTAAAATTATTGTCCAAATACTCCGGTTTATTAGCATAGAGTTTTATTTCAGGGTAGTACATTATTGTTCCAGGATGAAGAACTCCCGGAATAATTGTATCCAGAGATTTCATTGACTTCCATATTCCTCTAAGTATTTTTGCCGGCATTGAAAGGCTTATATCACCTGGTGTGCAGTTTGTTTGTGTTGGTTTGAAGTTATATAAGTCATCGTTAAAAGATTCCAGTTTGGATCTTTTGCCTAATCTGAAGTCTCCAACTCTCTGCATTATTGGTTTTCCTCCGCCCATCAACATTGCCTGAAGTCCCAGGTTTTCAGCAAATTCCTGCCCGCTTGCAAGAGGATGTGTGAACTTGACTGTTTTAAGCATTGCAAAATTTACAAGCCCATTTGGGGGCTTTGTCCCTGAGAACGCGTGCCCATTTACACTGAAGTATGGTTTTCCTGCGCTTGTTGTGTATTTTTCGCGCACAACATATGCTGCTCCGCTGTTTGTACAGAATGTTCTGACTTTATCCGGAAACAGGAATTTAGGATCATAATAATCAGAAACTATTGGATAATTTTCCAGACGTGTTTCAATTCTTATCCCAATATCTACGATGTGATCTATATAATGAATGCCTATTTTATCCATAATGGTTTGGAGAAAGCTGAACCCCTTTCGTCCTGGCGCGATAAGAAGTTTCTGGTAGGCAAATGTTCCGTTGTTTGTTGAGATTGTTTTTGACTTGGCGTCAATGTCAGTCATTTCTGTTCCAAGTTTAATTTCAACACCAAGCTCTTCAAGTTCCGCTATTAGTTTTTTTATTAGCTTTAGTCCGCCGTCAGTACCAAGATGGCTTTGTTTAATATTTATTAACTCGACTCCAAGTTTTTCCGCGCGCTTAAAGTATGTCGATAAATTTTTCTTGTCAAAGATTTCAGGTTTTAGCTTATTTGTAACTTTTTCCAAATAACTTTCAGCTTGTTCTTTACTCCAGTTTTCAAATGGAAAGCCTATGGGAAAAGTGAAGTTCATTTTACAATCGTTTCTAAGCCCGCCTGTTGAAACCTTTTCCTTATCAAGCATAAGAATCTTAAGGTTTTTGTTTTCGTTTATAAGATGAAACGCGGCTCCCAGCCCTGCAGGTCCGGTTCCTATAATAATGACATCAAATTTCTCCATACATTCCTCCTGTACCCAACAGCATAGCTTAGAGTAAAAAGATAAAGATGTCTATAAAAGCAATGCTCAAAGAGTAACTCTAAATTGGGTAAAAATATTTAATTTCTTTGATTATTCCCTATTATTTAAAATCGATGTAATTATGTTGACCGTGGTTATTAAAAGCTTTAAGTTAATAAATATGAATAATATTCTACGAAAACCGTTCAGGTATACCTATTCAAATGTATCTTACATTTTAATAGGGCTTAACCTTCTTGTTTTTATGTTTAATATGATTATTCCGAATTCAAGATTATATCTATCTATGATTCCTTCTCTTGTTATTCATGGATGGCTTTGGCAGTTTGTAACTTATATGTTTGTTCACGCAAATATTTCTCATATAGCTTTTAACATGCTTGCTTTATTCTTTTTTGGAAATTCTGTGGAACGACGAATGGGAAGCCGTGAATTCCTTTTGTATTATCTATTGACAGGGGTTCTTGCCGGAGTTTTTTCATTTCTTGTCTATTTTCTTGGCGGAAACGATATTATGCTTTTAGGCGCTTCTGGCGCGATATACGCGGTGCTTTTTGCCTACGCGGTTTATTACCCGGATTCACAGCTTTATGTTTTTGGTATTATTCCGATGAAGGCCACAACTCTTGTAATTGTGTATACAGCTATTGAGCTTATTTCACAGTTTGGAAGTTTTAGAGGAAGAACTGCTCATTTAACTCATCTGGCCGGATTTGCCTTTGCTTTTTTATACTTTATTATAAGGCTTGGAATAAATCCGATAGATTCATTCCGGGGAAGAGGCAACAATAATTGGTACAGATGAAAAAGCTTGATAAGTTTTACTTTTGTCTGATTCTTTTTTTACTTGTTTCTTCAATGCTCTATTCGTATCCTGATTCAGAGTATGATCTCCCTGTTTTTAAGGGAGATTTTTTTGTTCTTATGGAGCCCTCAGATTCAATTGATGTTAGTATTTATGATGAACCTACGGCTATAAAACAGGTTCTGCATGAGGCTCAATATGTTTTTTCCGGAATGATATATGGTTTTAAATTTGTATATATTCCAAAAGATAATTCAAGAGGCATAGAAGAAGAGTTTACAGTAGAGCCGGTTTATTCTATTCCGTGGGGAGATGAGGGGCTTAGCGCGGCAACAAGTTATTATAAAGACGGTCGTTATCAGGCTTCTGTTCGTTATAAGGTTAGGGCTGAGCAATTACCGTGGATAGCATCATGGGAAACAAATATGCTTGCTTCAACTGGCGGAACAGGTGATGCTCGATTATATTCTGGTTATGAAGGAAAGATTGAGGCTATAAATGATTCTATAAAAGGCGCTATTCGTAACTATCTAAGACCGCGAATTTATAATAAGCCCCGACGTATTAAGGGGACTGTTCGT
Source organism: Spirochaetaceae bacterium (assembly GCA_028527945.1). Lineage (GTDB taxonomy): Bacteria > Spirochaetota > Spirochaetia > UBA9216 > UBA9216 > Thalassospirochaeta. The sequence goes on along the minus strand of JAQQAK010000356.1, from coordinate 1,696 downwards.
CTTAATGAAGTTCCATATATTATTGTTGACAGCGGTAAGTATATTTGTCAGTCAAAGGTTACATTTAGGTTTGATGAAATTCTGGAGTATCAGCATTACTAATGACACAGTATGATGAACTTTTTTCCTGCCAGTGCTGCGGAGAATGCTGCCGCGGCGATATGCGGGTTTACCTGAATCCTGATGATCTAAAACGAATTGCGGTTTTTGAGGGATATAAGAATACCCGGCAGCTTTTTGATGACTTTCTTGTTGTTATAGATTCTGAAAGATCTTCAGCTCCTCTTCCTCGGCTTCGATTTAGTAAAGGCTCTTTAGGGTGCTGTCCTTATCTTGAAAACACTCTTGATGAGGAGCCAGGCTTTTTGCTTAAGGGGTATTGCAGACTTCATCCTGATTTTAAACCGCTTGTTTGTATGCTTGCGCCAATGTATAGGACAATAGACCTTGAAGAGGATAGTGAATTATGGGGATTCAAGACGCCGCTCAAAGATTGTCCTGGATGTTCTGTTTTGACAGAAGAAAAAAGTTATTATGCTCCTGAAGGTTTGTCTACATTGCTTGATTCAGAAAAGACTTTTTTTAAAAAAATAGCCGGAATGCTTGATTCCGGCTGTACTAATAATGAAGTGATAGAAACACTATATTATTTTGATGTAAAGTAGTTTATTGTTCTTTGTTTCTTTCAAGCAGGTATTCATAGACTGCGTCCTGAGAACGAATAACCTTGTCTTTTTTAACTTTTCTGAATTCGTTACTTAGTTCTGAATCAAGTATTCTGGCTTTGTAGTTATCTTTCCATTGAATTTTGAATATATCGTAAAGTTTCTCTTTTAATTTTTCTCTATATACCGGACAGGTAACTTCAACTCTATGATCTATATTTCTTGTCTGCCAGTCTGCGGAGCCGATATAGGTTAGGTTTTCTCCTCCATGATGGAAAATACAGAATCTGGCATGTTCAAGATATTTATCAACAATACTGATTGCTTCTATATTTTCACTAAGCCCTTCGATTCCTGTTTTAATGATAAAATGGCTTCTACAGATAATTTGAATTTTTACTCCGGCCTGACTTGCTTCATAAAGTTTTTCTGCAAGACCTTTGTCTGCCATATTGTTAACCTTTATTTTTATCCAGGCTGGGTTTCCTTTTTCAGCTTCTTTTATCTCATTGGCAATGAGTTTATAAAATCTTTTTCTTGCGTTAACGGGTGAAACAAGCAGATGCTTGAATTTTCCATTATATTTTATGTTTCGTTCCAGAAAGTAGAAAAGGTTTTCTACATCATCACAAATTTCCTGATTAGCAGTAAGAAGGGCGCAGTCTGTATATTGTTTTGCAGTATCTTCGTTAAGGTTTCCTGTTCCTATGCTACAGTACCGCACTGTTTCTCCACGTTCTCTGCGTGTTATCATGCAGAGTTTTGAGTGAACCTTTAATCCACTTATTCCAAATATAACTTTTACGCCTTCGTTCTTTAGCCTGTTTGCCCATTGAATATTATTTTCTTCATCGAATCTGGCCTGAAGCTCAAGAAGAACAGTTACATCTTTATGATTTCTTTTTGCGTTTATTAAGGCATTACCAATACTTGAAAACTTTGCGACACGATATAGGGTTACTTTTATACTTGTAACACTAGGGTCTATAGAAGCATCTCGTATAAAATCGATAATGGTATTAAAGGTATGA
>JAQQAK010000355.1 GCA_028527945.1 Spirochaetaceae bacterium | reverse complement strand
CTGGCAGTGATAAAATACTTTCTGGCATGAGACGTCATTATAATAGGCAGACAGTTATTGAGGCTGTTGATGCTTTGAGAGAAATAAAAGAAGATCCCTTTTTTGCTGCCGATGTTATTGCAGGTTTTCCTGGTGAGACTGATTCAGATTTTGAATTAACAATGTCACTCCTTGAAGATTGTGGATTTTCTCATCTTCATGTTTTTCCATTTTCACCGCGTCCGGATACTGCTGCTTTAAAAATGGAGCCTAAAGTTCCTGAAAGAATTTCTGGTGAACGTACATTAGCTCTTAGAGATTTGTCAGCACGAAAATATCAGGAATATATTTCGAGGTGGGTAGGCCGGGAAGTAGATGTCCTGATAGAGGACTCTTCAAAGAATCCCGCTTATGGTACAAGTGAAAATTATCTAAAATGTTCAGTATTTACTAATGATGAGCAGTGTGGGGCAGTTTGTCGTTGTGTTATTGATGATATAACAGCTACCGAGATAAAAACTTCTTTTCTATATTCAATTTAATTAAAATTCTGGAAATTTGAAAACTCACTTACTATACTTTTGGTATAGGAGGTGCATCTTGAAAAAAAATATTCAAATTTTCAGTATTTTATTTTTTCTTTTAATCACATTTTCCTGTAAAGCTATTTTCACAACTAGCATTTTTTCATTTGTTGAGAAAGATATTTCACAAATGAGCTATGCAGAGAAGCTGAATTATGCCCGTGATTTGCTTGTTTTTGGCACTCAGGAAGAACTTACTGAAGCTTATACAGAAATTTATGCTCAACTTCCTTCAAATTGGTCTGAAGCTGATTCTGATTTATTAACACTTGCTATTGAGCTCGCATTTGCAACATCAGGAATAAAAGATTCTATTTCAGATTTGATGTCAAGTTTGCTTGATGAAAGTGTAAGTAATAATGATCTTATGAATGATTTTATCGAATCAGTTGATGATACAAATCTTGAAGATGGATTGGCTATGTTTGAGGTTTTAACTGAGATGGATAATGTTGAGATTACATCATCACAGTATTCAAATGCTGCAACAATTCAAATGATTCTACTTGTGAAAGAAGCTGGAGGAATAGAAAATTTATATAATATTGACTCGGATAATTTAGATCTCGTTCAAGCTAAAGAATGGGCGGAACTTGGAGATTTTGATTTATCAAGTGTTATTGGCGGATTAGAACTTCCTTAATTATTAGGAAGCTTGAAATTAAAAATTGGAGTGAGGAATGTTTAAAAAAAAAGCGATTTTATTGAGTGTTGTTTTAATGATGATTCCATCTGCTGGATATTCTCAGCTGTTTAATAACTACCTTGAAGATATATATGTTCCAACAGGTAATGATTTCGGTTCGGCAGGTCCTTATCCTACAGATAATGATGGAATTGAATGTCTTTTTTCTAATCCGGCAGCTTTTAGAGCAAATGATTCAGGTTTTACTTTTGCTGATCTTACTATTCAACTCGAAGGTCAGATTTTGAATTTGATTAGCCTTCTATCTGTCGGTATAAATGAGGGGGATTTTTCTTCTTTGTTATCATCATCAACTACAGCTGAGATTTTTAATGATCTTTATGCTGGAGTAACTGTTACTGGGCCTCTCTGTTTAGGATATGTTAAAAATGGTTTTGGTTTTGGAGTCTTTAATACAACGAAGGCAGTTTTTGAAGAAATAGATTCCCTGTCTTTGGGGGTAAGTTTATGTGAGAATATTTATCTTGCCAGTGGGTATGCTTTTAGAATCCCATTTTCAAAAGATGAGGCTCACGCGCTTGATATTGGTTTTATGGGGAAAGTTGGTGTTTTAGGTGAAGTAAATCTTGAGCAATCTTTGTTTGAATTACCCTCTCTCTCAACAGAGCTTGATTCAACTATTTTGCTGCTTTCGCCATTTGATTTGACAGCTGTATTAGGAGTTGATGTTGGTGTTATGTATCATTGTTGCGATTTTTTTACAGCTGCAATAAGTTTTCAGGATTGTTTTTCTCCGGGAGTTACCTTTAGCTATGAAACTGGTATTAACGGTTTATTTTCTTCTGATGCTCCTAATATAAGTTTAGGTATTATCCCTTTTAAATTGAATACAGGGGTTGAGTATTCTCCTGATGTAAGCAGTACAAGAAATATTATTTCTGCGCTTACTGTAAAACTTGCCTATGATGATATATTTGAATTTGTTTATTCTTCAGAAATAACGAATTGGCTTCTTCATATCAAAACAGGTATAGAGATAACATTACTTGAGGTTCTTGAACTTAGAGCAGGTATTTATGAGGGACTTTTTCATATGGGAGTTGGCATTGATTTAACTTTTTTCAAAATTGATGTTGCGCTTTTTGGAAGAGAAGTTAGTTCTCAACCTGATGGAAATCCTGTTTATAATATGATTATAGGATTGAAGTTTTAATATAAATATTGCCTAAAAAAAATTTTTATTATTTTTAAATAATCCTTGTTGACATTTTTTTTCTAAGTTGCTATATTCAGCGAACATTACACGGGCCGCTAGCTCAGCTGGTAGAGCAACGCCCTTTTAAGGCGTGGGTCACAGGTTCGAATCCTGTGCGGCTCATTGAAAAACTTCCGCTTGCGGAAGTTTTTAATGTCTCCTTCGTCTAGTGGTTAGGACACCGGGTTTTCATCCCGGCAACAGGGGTTCAACTCCCCTAGGAGATGTTGATTAAAGCTATTCTGTTAATTCAGGGTAGCTTTTTTTGTTTTAAATTGAATACTTGTGTTTGTAGATAAAAAATGGGGCTGACTGGGAAGTAATACTTGGTCAGCTCTTTTTATATAACAGTCCCAGTAGCATCAAGCAGAAAGTCTTGCTATATTTTTCATATTGTCTCCAAGTTTTCTGTAATCAGACCTTGTACATTGTTCATGTACCGGGCACTCTTTTCAATCTGAGCAGGCATAAACCCGTGAATGTTCTATCCTGCCGCCATAACCTTTTCTGGTTCTATTAAATTTATATTTGAGTATTTTCCCTTCAGGACAAATAAATTGATCCAGACCTTTGTCATGTTTGAAATTCCACCACTTATAACGATATTTTTTTGCTTTCTGTTTGATATGATTTTTCCAATGCCGCATTTATGCTTACGGCCCTCTCTGATATTGTTTCAGAACTAACTGGGCCTTTACCCATTTCGGCAAGATCATTATCTCCTGATATTTTATCATTTTATCCGCTGTAGGTGGAAACAGTTCTCCCTGACCAACATCGTACGGCTTAAAAGTTACTTACTCCCTTTGGCATGAAAGAATTCTAGTATAATTTGATCAGTATGTAAATTCTTGCTTTTCTAAATTTAGAAGGGCCATCCAATACTTATTGGACAGCCCCTTTATTTTTAATCAATTTGTCTAATAGTTTTTAGTTTATCCACCATCTAACTCCGATAGAACTGAGTACGGACCAATCTACACAAAAAAGGTCTGTGGAGGAGTAATTATCGAGTTTAATTCCTAATCCAATAGCTGGAGCTGCTTCAAGAAAAAGTTCCAGACGATTATCAACAAAGAACCAGTTGAATCCAATTGGCAATCTTGCTCCTACTCCTATGTTGAGGTAGCTGCTGTAAAGACTGAAGGCTGTTGAAACATATGGTCCTGCTCCAAGGTACCAATTCCATCGACCTTTTATATTGTTGTTAAAGAACCACCAGTCAGCTGTTAGTCCTAATCGTCCATAAGTACTAGTTGCCCAGCCGCTTATTCCTAATAGTGGTGATTTTTCATCAAATTTTACAGAAAAGAAGGCGTCGCCAAGTAGGCTTGTTCCTCCAATTTCTCCTGCTCCAAAACGGTAGCCTCCGCCTAAGCCTAGTGCAAATGTGCTTGTTGATGCAGCGATAAGCATGGCTATTGCAATTAGTAATGCTTTCTTCTTCATAATTCCTCCAGAAGACAATATTTTATGTGTCATAATAGTATGTCTTTTTTCATGTTTTTTCATTATTTTGCTTCAAAAAAAATAAAATTATTATAAAATGTATTGATTGAACAAGATAATAGGGAGAAGTAATGAATAAGGTAATATTAAAAGCTACAGACCTTGATGGGTATTTAACAGATGGTGATAAAAAGCGTTTAGATGAGATGCATGGCTATTATGAAAAAGCTATGGAGCATTTTAGTGTTATAAGTACCTCTAATTTTACAGATAAAATTGATGCAAGTAAAAAAGAATTAATTTCTATATACAACAAGATGGGGGAGCTTATGCAGGATATTTCAAATGAAATTCCAGCTATAAAAGTTTACTCTTTTGAAACACCAAAAGAAAGTCATGGTGAAGCTTCACGTTTGATTTCAAAGCTTAGAGATGTTCGTACTGATCATCATGAGTTTCTGTATTACATACAAAGGGCCTATGAAATGCTTTTTAATCTTGCTTATGGAGGAGCCTCTTCAGAGAAGAATTACTTAATTACTAAAACTCCAGTTAGCATGCCGGTTCAAAATTATGCTGTACATAAAATACCTGATGCAGATGAGAAAATTGAGAATTCTGTGATGTGTGTAATGTTACGCGGTGCGCTTCTTCCTTCGATGATTATGAGTAAGGAAATTCAGGAATATTCTTCTCGTGGTTATGTTACTCCGTTTGCGTTATTTAAGATTAATCGTGATGACTCAAAGAGTGAAAGTAATATGGAGTATATACTTGATCTTGAAAAATCTTATTTTGATATTGAATCTTTAAATGGAAAGGATCTTATTTTTGCTGATCCTATGAATGCTACTGGAGGGAGTTTGGTTACCATTGTGAAATATTTGCTTGATAATGGTGTTAAGCCAAAGTCTATAAGCTTTTTTAATGTTATATCAGCATTGAAGGGGACTATACGAATTGTTAGAGCTTTGGAGGATGTTACAGTTTATACTCTTTGGATGGATCCTGTTTTAAATGAAAAAGCGTATATAATGCCTGGGCTTGGTGATGCTGGTGATCGTCTTAATGGTGAGGATTCTGAAGAGTACCCACGAAACATTATTCAGCTTATTGCTGATTATGGCGCCGGAATTTCTCAGTTGTATCGCTCTCAGGTTCGCAAGATTGAAGAGACTGTTTTAGGAGAATGATGATTGATTCTTAATAAGCATTTTCAAGCTGTATTAACAACAATGTTATTGTCATTGCTTTTTTGTGGGTGTAGCAGCATTCGCTATGTTTCTGCTTCAGACGCTGCTGAAGTATGGTATAACCTTGGAAATGCTTATACTGAACTTGGAGAAAACTCTGAGGCTGCAAAAGCATTTTTAAAGGCCTCGTCACTTGACCCCTCGTTTTCTAGTGCAGGTTTTAATCTTGCTCGAGTTTATATTTTTCTTGAACAATATGATGAAGCTTTAACTCAGTTAGAGCTTTTGCTTGAAAAAGATCCTGATAATAGAACTGTAAAAGAGGTCGAGGCTTGGGTTTATCATTTAAAAGAAGATGATGACACTGCTTTGGAAATTTATAATTCCATTCTGGAAGATTTTGATGGAAGTCAGAATGCGTTATACAATTCCGCAGTGATTCTTGAAGGACATGAAGAATATGAGTCCGCGCTTGAGCGGTATAAAAAGTTAGATGAACTTTATTCTGATGAAGATGTTATTTTTGAAATCGCCAATACATATGCAAAGATAGGAGACTCTGAGAATGCTCTTTTATGGCTTGATAAAAAATTAGATAAAGAACCTGATAATCTTGCATCGCTTGAATTGGCAGGCGATATGTATTCTGATTTAAAACGTTATCCTGAAGCGGTACTATCGTATCAGGGAATAAAAGAGCTTTATCTTAATGTTTTTGGAGAACAAGGCGAAGATGAAGACTCTGAAGATACTGATGTTACTGAAGATAGTGAAGATACAGATGAGGAAGATTCTTCTGATTCGCTTTCTCAGGATCAACTCGATCTGGAGGAAGCTTATGGTAGAACCCAGTTTAAGGTAGCAGAAATTTATCTTGTATATTTGGAAGATGCTGAAAATGGTATTGAAGCTCTTCAAAATAGTGTCGATTCAGGCTGGCAGAGCGAAGAAGATTATGAGCGCTTGCTTTCTAATGAGGATGCTGTCTGGTTTGATGAGGTTTCTGCTATGCTTTCAATTGATGATGAGGATGATTCAAGTTCTACTGAACAGGATGATAGTTCAGATACTGAAGATGACGATACTGATTCAAGTGATTCGGATTCAGATTCAGATTCAGATTCAGATTCTTCTGAATAAAAAACTTCCAGATTTGATTAAAAATCTGGAAGTTTTATTCTAAAAAAAATAGTTTTATTTAGATATGGCTTTACTTGTTGCTTCTGCAACTTTGCCTACTTCTTGAGCTCCGTCAATATCAAGTAATAAGCCTTTTTCCTTGTAGTAATCAATTAAGGGGGCAGTTGATTCATAGTAAACTGCTAACCTGTTTTTTATTGCTTCAGGGGTATCATCTGGGCGGATTATCAACTCTTCTCCGCATTTATCACAGATACCTTCTTTTTGTGGTTTCATGTTTTCAATGTGATAGCCTTCGCCGCAATTTTTGCACATTCGTCTTCCTGAAAGCCTTTGAATAACCTGTTCATCAGAAATGACAAAATTGATAACGTTATCAATTTTTGAGAAAGACTCAAGAGAATCTGCCTGTTTTATTGTTCTTGGAAAACCATCCAGAATATACCCATTTTCAACGTCTGGATTATTTAACCGTTCTTTTACCAAGGCTACAGTCAATGCATCGGGAACAAGATCTCCTGATTCAATAATTTGCTGTACTTTTTTGCCTAGCTCTGTCTGATTCTTGATTGCTTTTCTGAAAAGATCCCCAGTGGATATATGCGGAATATTCAGGTCTTTGCTGATTCTTGATGCAATAGTACCTTTTCCAGCTCCAGGGGGGCCTAGAAAAATAAGTTTCATTCTATTCCTCCTTTATGAACAGTTAATGAACATACTCTAATTTTCTTTATTTTTGTTTGAGGGTATTATTATTCCTTCTTTGTTGTATAAAGTGCTACAATCTTCCGAGCAAAAACCATTAAATAGTTTTTCATCGTTTGCTGGAAAGAATTTACCACAGTTTGGGCATCGAGTGAAGGTGTTTGTACAAGCTTCGGAACAGTAAATACCGTTAATGCTTAGGTTCTTTTCGATATATTTTCCACAAGTTCTGCATCTAATATAAGAAATTTTGTCTTCGGTCATTTTTTGATTTTCCTGTTCTTATCCTTGATAAACAATAATACTATTGTTAGTATCTCATAAGGAGGAAAAAATGTCTATTTATGAGAAATTGCAAGAAGGTTTTAA
>JAQQAK010000354.1 GCA_028527945.1 Spirochaetaceae bacterium | reverse complement strand
TGTTTATAAAAAGGTGTTCGAGTTATTACGGACACCTTTTAGTTTAATTCTCTTCAAAACTACTATTCAGTATGGTTTTTCTTGATACCTTTTCTTCATTTAACATTGCGAAAAGTGTTTCTACAGCTTTTGTTCCCATTTCAAGATGAGGCTGATGGATGAAAAGTTTTGAGTACTGAAAAAGTTTATGCTGCGGACTATAGTCAAAGGCGCACATTCTAATCATCGATTTAGGTATTCTGTTTTCCAGAAGGAATTCTGTTACTCCAAGGTTCATAAAATAGTTGGCGACAAAAATGTTAATTCCTTTTTCCTGATTATAAGGTAATGAAGCAAATATTTTTTTGGCTGCTGTATAACCGCCTTCGGCGTCAAAATTATTTATTTCTTTACGCCAGTTAGAAATACTGAGCTTATCCATTGCTTCTTTGAAACCTCTAAGACGTTCACCGGCGGTGCTTATTTGCTCATGCCCTCCAATATAAATCCATTCTTCACCTTGTTCATTTTTACTCAGCATTGTTCTATAAAAATATTCTATAGCCTTTGTTGTGACATGTTTATTATTTGTAATTATTTCAGGAAAGTTTTGGTTGTGCCAGCTTCTGTCTACAGTAAGGCATGGAGTTGAGAGTGAAGTTTTTAGAATTGATGGCAGTTTATTCTCATCAGAAGGAATTAATATTAGCCCGTCTACACGCCTTGACAGCATGTCATTAATTGCTGTCTCTTCTTTTTCCGGATTTGATTGTGTATGGCGCAGCAGCAGGTGGTACCCGTGGTGGTTTAACTCTATTTCTATTCCCTCGGCTATTTCCATAAAAAAATTATTTGATAATTCAGGGCAGATAAAACCTATTGTTCGGCTTTTCTGGGTTTTTAAACTTCTGGCTGTATCGTTAAAAACATACCCTATTTTCTTTGCCGCAGAAAAAACTTTTTCACGTGTTTCAGGCAAAACGCTCGGATCGCGGTTAAAAGCTCTTGAAACAGTAGCTGTTGAAACCCCAGCTTCTTTTGCAACATCAGAAAAGGTAGACGATTTGTTCATTAGAAAATAATATGCGTTTTGGCTTATGAATGCAAGAACTAATGTTCAACTACAGCAATTCTCATTATTAAAAGATCGAAGAAGCTTTTATTCGCCGGGAAGGTTTAATACCCCGCAGTTCTACTGCGGAATCTTCTATTTGGAAAGAGTCTTTTTGTGTTGGGTATAAAACCTGACCGTCTAAACCCATTCCTTGCAGAACCAATCATACTTCGGAGCTCTGCTCCGGAGTGGTTGATTTTTATGAAATATAAAACTGTTATTCCAGGTAAATAATTGGCATACTGTCGGGACGATTATCCATATCGAAAAGTCAAAAAGCGCATGTATACTATTAAAGAATTGATAGCATTAGACTGATTTGAATTATAAGCATTGCCTGCTCATTCAGGTTTTATCATCTGATCTGTTTTACAGCTTTGAGCAGGTATCTTTTATTAGGAGGAAATATGGGTAAGAAAATGATGGGAGCCATTTTACCGGGCAACTCAACTGTAGAATTAAAAGAATTTGATGTTCCTGTTCCAGGACATGGAGAGGTTCTGATTAAAACAAAATCATCCACAATATGTGGAAGTGATATTAGAGCAATTTATAGAGAGCATACCGGAAAAGGTCCTGAAGGTTATCAGGGGGTAATTGCCGGACACGAGCCTTGTGGGCAGATTGTAGAAACTGGTCCCGGCCTCAGACGCTTTAAAAAGGGTGACCGAGTAGTAATTTACCATATCTCCGGCTGTGGTGTTTGTAATGATTGTAGACGCGGTTATATGATTAGCTGTACAAGTGAAAAATATAGAAGGGCTTATGGCTGGCAGCGTGATGGAGGAATGGCAGAATATATTCTCGCAGAAGAAAAAGATCTTGTACTTTTACCTGACAACTTAACCTACACTGATGGCGCTCAGGTTGCCTGCGGTTTTGGTACTGTTTATGAAGGTTTGGAAAAGATTGGTATTTCCGGAAATGATAATGTTCTTGTAACAGGTTTGGGGCCTGTAGGAATGGCTGCTCTAATGCTTTCCAAGGCTTTGGGAGCTTCTATGACAATAGGAATTGATGTAATTCCTGAGAGACTAGAAATATGCAAAAATCTAGGACTTGCTGATCATGTATTAACGGCTGGTCCTGATAATGTTGAAGAAGTAAGAGCTTTGACTGGCGGAATGGGTTGTGAAAAGACTGTAGATTGTTCTGCTAATGATCAGGCCAGACAGGTCGCAATCAGGGCTGCCAGAAAATGGGGCAAAATAGTATTTATTGGCGAAGGTGGAAAGGTCGAGTTTAATCCATCTCCTGATATTATTCATGATCAGAAAACAATTTTTGGCTCATGGGTTACAAACATATGGCGTATGGAAGAACTTGTTGAAAGGATCTCACGTTGGGGTATTCATCCTGAAGATCTGGTAACTCATAGATTTCCTTTAGAAAAAGCTTCTGACGCTTACAGCCTGATGGCTTCAGGTAAATGCGGTAAGGTCGCTGTAGTCTTTGACGAGGAGATTAAATAGTGAGTAATCAGACTGTAGATCCGGCAAGTGTTCCTTATTTTACTCTTGCCGGAGGCGACAAGATTCCTGCGATAGGTCTGGGTACTTTCGGTAGTGATCATGTTTCACCTGTTCAGGTAGCAGAAACTGTGAAGGCCGCAATAAAGATGGGATACCGTCATATAGATTGTGCCTCAGTTTATGGGAACGAAAAAGAGATCGGTGAAGCTTTTAAAGAAGTCTTTGATGAAGGTATCGTTTCAAGAGAACAGCTCTGGATAACATCTAAACTATGGAATGATATGCATGGAAAAGGAGATGTTCTTCTATCATGTGCTCAGACTCTTAAAGATTTAGGCCTTGATTATCTTGATTTGTACCTTGTTCATTGGCCTTTTCCTAATTACCATCCACCTGGATGTGATGTTGAAAGTCGAAGTAAAGATGCCAAACCTTATATTCATGAAAAATATATGGAAACATGGTATCAAATGGAACGACTTGTAGCTGCCGGGCTTGTAAAGAATATTGGAACGTCAAATATGACTATACCGAAAATGAAGCTGGTTTTACGTGACGCAAAAATAAAACCTGTTTGTAATGAAATGGAGCTTCACCCAAATTTTCAACAGCCTGAGCTTTTTAATTTTATTAAAGAACAAGGTATTCAACCTATTGGTTTTTCTCCGATTGGTTCTCCTGCTCGTCCAGAACGGGACAGGACAGCCGAAGATACTGTTGATATAGAAGATCCTGCGGTTAAGAATATAGCGGAAGCCCATAATATTCATCCTGCGGTTGTCTGCCTGAAATGGGCTTATAAGCGTGGTCAGCTTCCTATTCCTTTTTCGACAAAGGAGAGGAATTTGTATTCTAATTTGATGGCTGTTGTTGAAGATCCTCTTACTAATTCTGAAATGAAAGAACTTGAAGGAGCAGATAAAGGCTGCCGTCTTATTAAAGGTCAGGTTTTTCTGTGGGAAGGAAGCAATGGCTGGGAAGATTTATGGGATGCTGACGGAATAATTTCAGGAGTCTAATTGAGGCTTTTTTTACTAACCAAGTCTCTAATTATAAGCGATTATTTCCAAGTGCTGATGGGGCAATTCCAAGACTTCTTTTGAATGCTCTTGAGAAATGCCCCTGATCTTCATATCCAAGTTTTCCCGCGGTCTCTTTTACTGACAATCCATGTGTAAGAATAAGATCTGCCGCGTAATTCATTTTTAATCCCATAAGATATCTATATGGTGATTGATGATCATAACGCGCGAATAGCCTGCATATATGAGTTTTACTTATGCCGCAGAGTTCCGCTGTTTCTTCTGTACTTTTCAGCTCAATATAATTTGTTTCAATTATTGTTTTGCAGCGTCTGTAGCTGTGATACGCGAGATGGCTATATTTTCCGTGTGGAAGTACCGAATATTCGGCTTTTTCTATAATAAGTCTGAATAATTTTTCACATACTTTTTCTGCCAGCGGTGATGGATCCAGGCCAAAATCTATAAGCTCTTCAAAGCTTAGTAGAATACTTTGTGGTCTTGAGGTATGAAAGGCGCATCCATAAAGTGACCATTCAAGTAGTTCTTTATTTGGCTGAACATTTACAAAATATTTTTCCAAAGGCTTTTCTGTTGAAGATTCAATTGAATGCTCAAAATTGGGGCCGTAAACAAATATTGTTCCAGGATCAAGAGAATAGGTTTTATCTTTTAGTGTTAATTTTCCCTGTCCGGAGCTGACAAACTCAAGGGCAATAAACGGGAAGTTTTTTCGCTTTATTTTATAACCAGGCGAACAGATCTCTCTGCCACCAGCCGCAACTTCCGGAATCCTCTTTTCTGTTGGATATTTATAAAAACGTTTAGCCTGATGAATTTGTTTTGAGAAAAAAGCTGGTTCCTGAAAACTCATATCCTTTTATTTATAAATTATTTTGTAAGCTTTTAAAAGGTTCTATGTATTTTGTTTTACATTTTATCTTATCTATAGAGGCATTATTTGTTGTTGCTATAATTACGGTTAAATTATTTTTATGCAGATAATTTATCATATCAATTATTATTTTTTGCAAATTCAAATCTGTTTCTGAGAGAGGGTTTAGTATAAAAAGGACTTTTGGTCTGAAAAGAAGCCATCTCATATATTCAATTTTAATAATTAATTCTGATGATAAATCCTGAACTTTTTTATA
>JAQQAK010000353.1 GCA_028527945.1 Spirochaetaceae bacterium | reverse complement strand
CGTGTGCTCTTCCGATCGTCAAGTATTATAGAAAGATCTGATCTCAGTTTTTGTGGAAGACTATATTCGCCGTCGTTAAGACACCAGTCAAATAAAACACCTCTGGCACTTCTTACAAGAAGATTTGTCAAGGTTTCAACATCTGTTTCCGGTTTGAAATAATCTTCAAGTATACCAACAGCAATAACACTTCTAAGGTGTACATAAATTGGTCTGTCTGTTTGCGTTGCATATTTTTTTAAACTGGTAAGAAGATGAACATAGCTATGTGCTGTCATTTCCCATCCAAGTTCCTGCATAACCATGCCAGCTTCTTCAAAAAGATAAAGAATATTTTCTTTTACATTTTTTTGATATTTGAAATTGGCTATTCGTTCTTCCCAAAGTTTATCTAGTTGCTTGTGTGCTGTATTAATTATTTCTTCTTTTGACTCAAAATGATGATAAAAAGATCCTATTGATATAGACGCGCTACTGCAAATATCTCTGACAGTAACATCGTTGAACCCTCTTGACTTGAATAACTCAAGAGCAGTACGAGTTATCCTGATTTTTGTTTCAATACCCTTGAGTTGTCTTTTGCTTAGTTTTTCCATATGTAATTATTAAAATATCTTAGAGTACTTAAAATCATTTTTCAAGGAGTCTTACTCCTGTCTATTTTTGTAAAATTAAAATATTGAGATCAGTTAAGAATAGGTTTTAAATAATATTAATTAGATAAAAAAATATTGACAAAATCTAAATCTATGAGATAATTTTCTCAGATGTAATAGAACGTTGTTCGGTAAGGGGAGATGATGGATAATTACAAGGTCATTGAAATAAAAAAAAGTGTCTATGAAAATAACGATAAAAAAGCGGAACTGGTAAGGTCTAAATTGAAAGATGATGGTGTTTTTCTTCTTAATCTTATGTCATCACCAGGTTCCGGAAAGACTACTACCGTTATGGGCACTATTGATGCCTTGAAAACACAATTTAATATGGCTGTATTGGAAGCTGACCTTGATTCAGCGGTTGATGCTGAGACAGTTTCAAAATCTGGAGTGAAGGTTATACAGCTGCATACAGGTGGAATGTGTCATCTCGATGCTGGAATGACTTCTCAGGGTATAGAAGCCATTGGCCTTGATGGAATAGATCTTGCGATTCTGGAGAATGTTGGAAACCTTATATGTCCTGCTGAATTTGATACGGGTGCATCAAAAAGTGCAATGATTCTAAGTGTTCCTGAAGGTGATGACAAACCTCTTAAGTATCCGACAATGTTTACCAAAGTTGATGTGTTAATAATAAACAAAATGGATGCCGCAGAGTTTTTTAATTTTAATCTCGATGCAGTAAAGAAATATGTAAAAGACCTAAATCCTGATGTGAAAATATTTCCATTATCAGCAAAGACTGGTGAAGGAATGTCTGATTGGACAAATTGGCTTAAAACTGAAGTTCTAAAGTGGAAGGAGAATTAAAAAATGGATGTATTTGCTCATCTTGAATCTGATAAAGAAAACCTGACTAAAATGTGGTTTCCTGAAGGCTATGAATGTAAATATAACGAAAAAGTATTGGCATTAGCCAATATAATAGGAAATAAAAAAAAGGCTAAGGATTCATATAAATGGGAAGATCCTGAATATGTGATCTTGGAAGCCGGTATTGATGATGAAATGGCTGAGGTAGGTCTTGGTCTTGAACTTTATGTAAAGAAAACTGCTGCTCAGATTGCTAAAGACGTAAATCTTTCGGAACAGCATTGTCACCAGCAGCTTATGAGGCTTGCGGTTTATGGAGCATGTTTTGTTAATACTGTTGATGGAGAGGACGTCTTTTGGGCTGAAACCTGGATTCCAGGTGCTATGGAAGTCATTGTAAACAACCTTGATAACGTAAAGAAATATCCTGTTGTTGCTTATGCCATGGAAGCCTATGGTCGTGTCAGGGGCGGGAAAAGTTCCGGCGCGTTTAAACCCGGTATAGGTCTTATGAGGGTAATTCCAATTGAGTCTGCCATTGATGGAAACAGTCATAGGGCCTCTTATGAAGAGGTTTCAAAATATCTTAATGAAAATGATGTTTTTACTGTAACAGCCTGCTCATGCCGAACTGACCGAGAAGCAATGGGAGAAGGTTGCGGACATTTGAAAGAAGATATGTGTATTCAAATGGGGCATGCCGCAGAGTACTATATTAAAACCGGTCGGGGACGGCAGATAACACGGGAAGAAGCCTTTGAAATTATAAAAAAGGCTGAAGAAAACGGATTGATGCATCAAATTCCTAACCTTGATGGAAGCGGCAAGACTCATGCCATTTGTAACTGCTGTGGTTGTGGATGTCTTTCTCTAAGAACCGCAGAGATGTTTAAAAATACTGATATGGTACGTTCAAACTATGTCGCAAAAATAAATCCGGATAACTGTGTTGCTTGCGGGCAGTGTGTAGAATATTGCCCCGTAAACGCGCTTAAACTTGGACAGAAACTTTGCTCGTCAACAGATGTTGTAAAAGATATAACAACAACAGATACTCCACGTGATTTGAAGTGGACAGAAGAATACTGGAATCCTGAATACCGGACTAATCGTGAAAATGTAGTTGAATCCGGTACTTCCCCATGTAAAACTGCTTGTCCTGCTCATATTGCGGTTCAGGGGTACATAAAACTTGCCGCGCAGGGAAAATATATGGAAGCTCTTGAGCTTATAAAACATGAAAATCCACTTCCAGCTGTTTGCGGGCGTATTTGTAACAGACGCTGTGAAGATGCCTGTACTCGCGGTAATATTGATTCTCCAATCGCAATTGATGAAATTAAAAAGTTTATATCAGAGTTGGAACTGGATAAATCAAAACGGTTTATTCCTGAAAAACGCCATAACTACAGCGATAAAAAAGTTGCTATTATTGGTTCTGGCCCGGCGGGATTATCTTGTGCTTATTATCTTGCTCTCGATGGTTATTCAATTACAGTGTTTGAAAAAGAAAGCCGTCTTGGAGGCATGCTTACTCTTGGCCTACCTAATTTCCGACTTGAAAAAGATGTTGTTGAAGCAGAGATTGATATAATTAAAGAAATGGGAGTTGAGTTTAAAACAGGTATTGAGATTGGAAAAGATTTAACTATAGAAGAACTTCGATCTCAGGGATATGATGCGTTTTATGTTGCAATTGGCGCGCAAGGTGGAAGAATGATAGGTCTTCCTGGAGAAGATTCCTCAGGTGTTATTTCCGGAATAGAATTTTTAAGGGTTATAAATCAAGATTCAAACTATAAACTCTCAGGAAATACTATTGTAATTGGCGGAGGAAATGTCGCGATTGATGTGTCCAGAACTGCGGTCAGAGCCGGAGAAGGTAAGGTTACTCAATTTTGTCTTGAATCAAGAATTGAAATGCCAGCTCTTGAAGAAGAAGTTATTGAGGCAGAAGAAGAAGGGATTGAGATAAAAAACAGTTGGGGGCCTACTCAATTTCTTGTTGAGGATGGAAAACTTAAAGGTGTAGAGTTTAAAAAATGTATTTCTGTTTTTGATGAAGATGGACGGTTTAACCCTCAGTTTGATGAAAATGATCTCATAACTGTAGAGGCTGACAATGTTCTGCTTTCAGTAGGGCAGTCTATAGTTCTTGGAGAGCTGCTTAAAGATACAGCTGTAGAAACAAAAGCTAATGGCGCAATAATTGCGGATGAGTTTACATTTCAAACAAAGCAGAAAGATATTTTTGCCGGTGGTGATGTTTACTCAGGACCAAGTTTTGCAATAGATGCTATAGCCGCAGGAAAACAGGCTGCTATATCAATTCATCGTTTTGTACAGCCTGGTCAAAGCCTTGTTTTAGGAAGAGACAGACGAGTTTATAAAGAACTTGATAAAGATGCTGCTGTTATTGAAAATTATGACAACACCCCGCGTCAGCGTCCGGCTGAAATTGAAACAGAAGAAAAAGCTACACAAAGTTTTAAAGATTTTCGTGGTGTATTTACAGAAGAGCAGCTTAAAAAAGAAACAGAGCGTTGTCTTGGCTGCGGGGCTACAATTGTCGATTCCTATATGTGTGTTGGCTGCGGGCAGTGCACTACAAAGTGTAAGTTTGATGCTATAACACTAGAACGCGTTTATGATGGTGAAGGGGTTGAGTATTTTGATCTTAAACCAAATGTCGTAAAACAAATGTTAAAACGTCAGGCTAAAATAGCTGTAAGAAAGGTTAAAGATACAGTTAAAGGAAGTAAATAGTTTTTATGCATGAGCTTGGAATAGTTATGCATATTGCAGAAACCGTAATTGAAGTTATGAAGGAAGAAGAGCTTACCGAAGTGAAGAAGATTGTTCTTCAGGTAGGTGAACTTTCTTCAGTAATTCCAAGATATCTTGAGGAATGTTATCCTGCTGCGGTTGACGGCACAATATTGGAAACTACTGAACTTGAGATTGAAATACTTCCTGGGAATGGCAGATGCAAAAAATGCGGAGAGGTTTATAACCTCATTAAGCAAAAAAGAATATGTCCTGGTTGTGGTGCTGAACATTTTGAACTTCTTAGCGGGACAGAATTTAATTTAAAAGAAATTCTTGCACAATAAAGTATTGTGCTTTTAAATTAAAAAAATCATCTTTTTATGAAAGGCAGCGAATAACTGCCTTTCTGTACATCCTATATAAGTTTTTACTGATTAATTAAGAGATTTTACGCACTGCCAGAAATAATCTGGGCAGTGCTTTTTTTATGTTGACCT
>JAQQAK010000352.1 GCA_028527945.1 Spirochaetaceae bacterium | reverse complement strand
TCAGTTCTGGTGCCTTTGATATAACGTCAGCATGCTGGCCTGCTTTGTGACTAAAAGCTGCTTCACCTACATATGGAGCTCTTTTGTCTGGAATTATATTAGCTTTTTCAGCAACAAAACGTGATAAAGAAGTTAAGTCAGTTAGTTTATTTGAAATAGAAACATCATGCTTTGTTTTAAAGGCTATATTCGGTGCTATAGAACAAAGGTTTGCGTTTCCGCATCTTTCTCCCCAGCCATTTATTGTCCCTTGAATATGTACTGAGCCGTATTCAATGCTTAAGAGTGAATTAGCAACAGCCGTGCCGCAATCATTATGAAAATGAACACCTATTGGCGCAATCTCTTTAACTGGAAGTGCGTTCATTGTATTAATGACTTCACCGGGGAGGGTTCCGCCATTTGTATCACATAGAACCAAGGTGTCTGCTCCAGCTTTTGTTGCTTCTTTTAGAATTTCTATACTAAAATCTGGTGAATCTTTGAAGCCGTCAAAGAAATGCTCAAGATCAAGTATTACTTCATCTGTGTGTTTTTTACAATATTCAATAGATTCAACAATCATTCTAAGATTCTCTTCGCGTGTTGTTTTTATTACACGTTTAACATGAGCTTCCCAGGATTTTCCGACTATTGTAACAGCGGGTGTTTCTGCTGATAGCATAGAGTTTAGAGCAGCGTCAGTTTCAGCTTTACCATTTGGAGCCATAGTAGAGCCGAAGGCTGCTATTTTAGCGTTAGAGAGGTTTTCTTTCTTTATTGCTTTGAAAAACTCAGATTCTTTTTCATTAGAAAAAGGGAAGCCCCCTTCGATATAGTCAATTCCTATATCATCAAGGGCTAACGCTATTTGTATTTTGTCTTTAAGAGTAAAGTTGACTTCTATTCCCTGCATGCCGTCACGGAGAGTTGTGTCAAAAAGATCAACTTTCATTATTGTCTCCAGTTAGTTCTGTTGTCAATTTATAACGGTTGATTGCATTAACATATGCTCTTGCTGAAGCTTCAAGAATATCCGTAGAGGAACCGTTTCCACCATAATGTTCACCGTTTATATTGATTATAACAGATACCTCTCCAAGTGCCTGCTTTCCTGCTGTAATAGCACTGACATTGAATTCTTCAAGCTTTGCCGGAATATTGGTTGCCTTGTCTATTGCCTGGAAAATTGCTGATATAGGACCGTCTCCTGTAGCAGCTTCTTCTTTCTGCTGCTCATCATATTTAATTCTTACAGTACCTGTAGGAATTGCCGCGTTACCGGATGTGATATGAAAGTAGTCAAGATCGTAAAAGCATGAATCTTTGCCGAGTATTGAGCCGGCAATAGATAAGATATCCTCATCAAATACTTCTTTTTTACGATCAGCTAATTTCAAAAAGTCTTCAAAGGCTGTTTTAATTTGTTCATCAGTAAGATTGAAACCAAGTTCCTTAACTCTGTTTGAGAAGCCATGAAGACCTGAGTGCCTTCCTAAAATTATTTCACTGGAATCTCTTCCAACAGATTCCGGAGTCATTATTTCATAGGTTTCACGATTAGAAATCATCCCATGCTGATGTATTCCTGACTCATGTGAAAAAGCATTGGCTCCAACAATTGGTTTATTTCTTGGAATTGGAGAAGCGATAATTGCTGAAAGCAGTTTTGAAGTATAATAAAGTTGTTTTGTATCTATATTAGTATCGATATTTGTTATATCTTTTCTAACATTTAAAGCCATAACAAGTTCTTCAAGGGCTCCGTTTCCAGCTCTCTCTCCAATACCATTGATTGTAACTTCTGCCTGTCTCGCACCTGCTTTTATAGCTGAAATAGAATTTGCAACTGCTAACCCAAGATCATTATGGCAGTGTGTACTTATAATTGCTTTATCAATATTGGGAACATTATTACGAATAGATGATATGAAATCAAAGATCTCATCGGGCATAGTGTAGCCAACGGTGTCTGGAATATTTATAACAGTTGCTCCAGCATCTATTACCTTTTCTATAATTCGATAAAGAAATTCAAGCTCGCTACGTGTGCCGTCTTCAGGAGAGAATTCTATCTGGTCAAACTTGTTTCTTGCGTATGATACAGCTTTAACAGCGTTTTCTATTACTGTTTCAGGTTCCATTTTGAGTTTATACTTCATATGAATAGGAGAGGTCGCAATAAAGGTGTGAAGCCTGGAGGTTTCTGCTCCTTTTAATGATTCATAAACTGCATCAATATCTTTTTCTACAGCTCTTGCAAGGCCAGCAACAACAGAGTTTTTGACATTGTCTGCTATAATCTTACAAGCTTTAAATTGATGAGGAGAAGAGACTGGAAAACCAGCTTCAATAACATCTACACCCAATCTTTCAAGCTGCAGCGCAAATTCAATTTTCTGTTCTACTGTCATTGAGGCTCCGGGAGCCTGCTCTCCATCTCTTAATGTTGTATCGAAAATCTGTATTTTATCCATAAAATATCTTCCTTAAAAATTATACCTTTTTGGTCGTACTTATTTTTTTGCCTCTTTCCATTGAGACAAGTCCGCTTTTTGCAATTTCAATTATGTTTTCTTCAAGAAGGTTTGTTAGATCTTCAAGTTTACTCTCGCTTCCGCATAATTCAAGTACCATTGTATTTGTTCCAACGTCCATGACTTTTGCTCCAAAAACTTCCGCAAGCTGAATTATTTCGGCTCTTTTCCCATTTGCAACTGACAATTTTATGAGAGCCAA
>JAQQAK010000351.1 GCA_028527945.1 Spirochaetaceae bacterium | reverse complement strand
AATAAAGCCGGAAATACAGAAGAGCTAAGAGCGCTTATACTGGAAGCCAAGAGGAGTTTATGAGTAACGTAAGAGATCTTGGCTCAAAAATACAATCTCTGGAGAATATGAAGAAGGTAACGCGTGCTATGAATATGATATCTTCTATAAAATTACGCAAACACCTGACAAATTTTCCGTTTCTTGAAGAGTTTTGTGGTGAGGTCGAAAATATTTTTCAGGTTATTGCTCCTTCTCTTTATGAATGTCAGCATCCAGTAGTTGCCGGTTATTCGGAAACAAAGGCCGAGCACTTAATCGTTTTTACCTCAGATAAGGGATTATGCGGAACCCATAACAGCAGTGTTCTCAAGGCTCTTGATGCCTTTGCTGAAAAAAGGGCGTCATCTAATGTTTCATTTGACCTAAGTTGCTTTGGAGTGAAGGGTAATAATCACGCCATTCATTCTAACTGGAATGTATCATTCTTTGAATCAATGAATGAAAGAACAATTGATAAACTGGTTTTAAAAAAACTTGGTGATGATATTTTTAGGCGTTTTCTGGATGGAGAGATTCAGAAAGTTTGGGTCTTGGGTAAAGTTTATAAAAACTCTCTTCAGCAGGATACTGTTCTAAAACAGATTCTTCCCTTCAAAATAGAAAATAGTGATAACAGTGTGACAACACTTACGACTGAACCTGAAGGGAACAAGATGGCCGAAGAGTATGGTTTGATTTATCTTGCAGACACATTACGTGGTTTTTGTGAGCATTCTTTTCTGAGTGAACATTCTGCAAGATTAACAGCTATGGAAAATGCTACGAATAATTCGGAAGATATGATTAATAAATATGTAAATATGCAGAATCATGCAAGACAGGCTGCTATTACAAATGAGCTGATTGAAATTGTATCTGGCAAGGAAGCATTAAAAGGATAAGTTGCGTAATGTTGCTTTGTAACTTATTAAAACGGCTATCTCTACGCTTTGCCACGGTTAACTGAGATTGCTGAGTAGTCTATGGCTCGCTATAAGAGTTGAGTTTTTTAGGAGTGAATAGTGAATACAGAAAAACGAATTGGACATATTATTCAGGTTACAGGGCCTGTTGTTGATGTCCGTTATGATACTGAAGATGTTCCCAATATTTATACGGCTCTGAAGGTTACAAATCCATCTTTGTCTGATATAGAAGACAACCTCGTTCTGGAGGTTGTTCAGAATATTGGAGATAATTCTGTTCGCGCGATTGCGATGGATTCTACTGATGGGTTAAAGCGTGGTCAGGAGGTAACTGATACCAGAGAACAGATTACAGTTCCTGTCGGTGAAGAAACATTGGGAAGAATTATAAATGTAACAGGAGATCCGGTAGATCAACAGGGCGAGATTAAGTCTGAGAAAAGATATCCAATTCATAAACCTGCTCCGGCCTTTGATACATTGAATACTTCAGATGATATTTTGGTTACCGGAATAAAGGTTGTTGATTTACTTGCTCCCTATATGAAGGGTGGCAAGATTGGCCTTTTTGGCGGTGCTGGTGTAGGAAAGACTGTTCTTATAATGGAGCTTATTAACAATATTGCCAAGGTTCACGGCGGTTATTCTGTTTTCTGTGGAGTAGGAGAGCGAACCCGTGAGGGTACACAGCTTTTTGGTGAAATGAAAGATTCCGGAGTTATAGACAGAACATCACTTGTTTACGGACAGATGAATGAACCACCAGGAGCTCGTGCCCGTGTTGCTCTTTCTGCTTTGAGTGTTGCTGAATATTTTAGAGAAGAAGAAAAAAAAGATGTTCTTCTATTTGTTGACAATATATATAGATTTGTTCAGGCTGGTTCTGAGGTTTCCGCGCTACTTGGTCGTATACCTTCAGCTGTAGGTTATCAGCCAACCCTGGCGACAGAGCTTGGCGAGCTTGAAGAACGAATTACTTCTACTAAAAACGGATCTATTACATCGGTTCAGGCCGTTTATGTTCCGGCAGATGACTATACAGACCCTGCTCCGGCTACAACCTTTACTCACCTTGATGCTACAACAAACTTAAGTCGTGCCATTGTTGAGATTGGTATTTATCCGGCGGTTGATCCTTTGGCTTCTAACTCAAGAATGCTTGCCCCTGATATTGTAGGTGAGCGTCATTATTCGGTTGCAAGACGTGTTCAGGAAATTCTTCAGGTTTACAAGAATCTACAGGACATTATTGCAATCATGGGAATGGATGAGCTTTCTGACGAAGACAGAAAGACTGTTGAACGTGCCAGAAAGATTCAGAAATTTCTTTCACAGCCATTTCATGTTGCTGAGCATTTTACCGGAATGAAGGGCGTTTTTCTGACACTTGAGGACACTATTCGTTCTTTTGAAGAAATTCTCGATGGAAAGCATGATGATCTCCCTGAGCAGGCCTTTTATATGGTTGGAACCGTTGAGGATGCCCGAAAGAAAGCAGGTAAACTATAATGGAAGATAGTTTTCAGTTGAAAATTCTGGAAGAAGATAAAACTGTCTATTCCGGGAAAGCCAAATACCTTTCCGCTGTTACAAGCAGCGGATCTATTGGTTTTGAAGCTATGCATGAGGGCTTTGCCGGAACGCTTGCTTCCGGTAGTATTCTTGGTTTTAAAACTAAAGATGGTGAAAGCCGGGAGCTCACCGTAAACTGGGGTGTTCTTCTTTTTCATGATAATAAGTGTACTGTAACTTTTGCGTAGAGATTTTCTATAGAATTACAAGAAGCTTAAGATTTTATTTTTATTTTCTTCCATTATGCTGTAACCGCAGTCTATAAGTAGTCTTGAGCTATTTTCTGCTTTTAAAAAGTTAGAAGGAATTTCTGGCCTAAGTAGAAGGCTGTCTGGTTCCATGCTTAATTGTGCTTTTATAAGATTGTTAACACTTATATTATAAGATTTTAAAAAAATACCTGTCACACTTTTGGGAGGTTTATTATTTTTGCTTTCATTTCCTGGTCTTACATCAATTGCAATTATTTTTTCTGCACCAATCTGTTTTGCTGTTTTTGCGGGCACTGGTTCTGACAACACTCCATCGACATACCTTTCTCCATTTATAATATAAGGAGGAAAAGCAAATAATGCCGCACTTGATGCCATAATAGCATCTGTCACACTTCCTTTTGTAAACCTTACTGCATCTCCAGTCTCCTGATTTGTCGCAACAGCAGCAAAGGGGAGGGCTAGATCTTCTATATTCACATTGCTGAAATATTTTTCAAAATATGTTTTAACTCCCTTAGGATTTATCATCGCGCCACGTCTTAGTGAAGGTTTGATGTATTTGAAAATAAGCTTTTTTGAAATTGAAAGAACCTCATTTTCAATATTTTCTATTTTGTAACCAGCTGCAAAAAAGGAGCCTATAACGGCGCCAATTGAAGTTCCAGCAATTATTTCAGGATTTATAGAATTTTCAAGCAGCCATTTTATTACTCCCACATGAGCAATTCCGCGTGGGCCGCCAGAGCCAAGGGCTAATCCAATTTTTTTGTTAGGCATTTTTTCTCTTCTTTAAGATATATGAATTGAAAAATTTTCCTTCAATCTTTTTTGATAAAAAGAATATATTTTCTATATATAATTCAGGATTTGCGGCATCAGGATGATCTGGTTCCTTTGCTTTAACTTTTGCAAGCATTTCATTGTTTGGTTCAAGCATACAAATTACAGCATCCTCAGAAGTTGCTCTGAAAAACTCTTTAAATACTTGTATTCTTAATTCTTCTGGGACATGGTGAAGTGTCCCCTGACAAAAGATTGCATTGAAAGTTTTATCATCAAATGGGAGATTGATGGCATCAAAATACTGAAAATCAATTAAGTTTTCGACATTTACTTTTTCTGCAGTTTTTAGCCAAGCTCTTTTCGCGTAAACTGAATTGTCATTTTCAGGTTCTCCGGAAATAACTTTATATCCATTTAACGCAATGGTGATTGCGCAACTACCACCGCCTGTTCCTACATCAAGAATTTTAGCATTAAGCGGAAGTTTTAATTCTTTAATAAGGTTATCAGAGTCTGCCGATGAATATTCATATCCTTTCCCAAGGATTTCAATTGCTGCTTCTCTTTTCATTTTTATCTCCAATATATGAAATGTATTATATACGTTTATAATAATTTGATCGATATGTTTTAATCGAAAATAAGTTTATAAAGTTGAGGTAAAATAAAGAGGTCTGCCTAAATAGGGCAGACCTTTGATTTTTGAATTGTTTTTTATAAGGGGTATTTTAAAATTAGGCTGTTGTGACAAGACATCCTATTCTCTTAAATTTATTAGCAGAGTTGCATTTGTTAGTCCCTGATTTGAAGTTATTGAAAGAACATCATTTTCAAATCCCATTGTTCTAAGCATTTGACTCATCATCACTATTCCGAGGCCAGCGCCTTCTGAGTAATCTTCAATTTGATCGTAAACTTCTCCAATTGAATCTTTTTGACTGGCTATATCTAACTTATGTTGAACTTTTTCTTTTTCATTTTTAGTCATTTCTGAGTTATTGACTACAGATATTCTTAGGTCTTTTTTGGTGAGCTGAAACATTATTACTATGAAAAGCCCCATCTTTTTTTGCAGATTGAGATAGTGCTCTATTTTTCCAATAGTTGCCATCTTAAAATCCTGCATTCCTATTTCATAATCTTCAGAATTATTGATATCAAGATCTTTGGATTTAAAATAAGCCCGTTTTGTGTTTGCCTTTTTTGCGTTTGTAGCAAGTTCATGAAGACAATAAGATAGTTTATTCATTAAAAACTTTATTCCGGCCTCATTTAGAAACCTGTCCAAAATTGAATCGATAAAATCTCGGTCTTCGGTTAAATAACGGTTTGTTCTTATTTGAATTGGTTTTTCATTTTTAAGAGCCCATCTAATCTTGTCTTCTATTGCGTCTTTCTTTTCCTGCTCGGGAGTTTTTGTCTTTGTTATATCTGGTGAATATTTGAAAACTATAAAAGTAATATCATCTTGTCGTGCCGCGTTTCCTCTAAAATTATGAAAGTCTTTTAGAAGATCTTCTTTCAGATCCTTTGTTGTACGCTTTTTATGGTTTGATAAAACATTGTTTA
>JAQQAK010000350.1 GCA_028527945.1 Spirochaetaceae bacterium | reverse complement strand
TAAATTTTTACATTTTGTTGAATTTTTTAATAATAATATTGACATCAAGTCTTTACACTCTAAGCAAAAAAAGATAACTTAACAACCAGTTTAGAACCTAAACAGTATAAAGGTTAAACAATTGGTGCTTTATGAACAATATCACAGGATTTTCACAGCTTTTTGAGAGGGTTATTCACAAATATAACCAATCTGAAAACCGTAAACTTCCCTACGGAAAAGATCTTTTTCTTACCAGGAAAGAAATTCACACAATTGATGCCATTGGAAGAAATCCGGATATCAATATTACCGGGCTGGCAAACTTTCAGGGAGTCACAAAGGGCGCGGTTTCTCAAATGATCTACAAGCTGGTGGACAAGGGACTTGTGATAAAACATCCGGCGCCTGAATCTGACGCGGAAATCAGACTTGAACTTACAGCAATAGGGCAACGGGCCTTTGATATCCATGATAATTATCACAAAGAAACCCGTGAAGAGTTTTTCAATTACCTTGGAGAAATGCCGGAAGATGACTTTAATAAAGTAATGGAAATTATGATGGTATTTGAAAAAATGGTGAATAAAAAACTAAAAAAGTAGAGCCTTAGTAATTTTTTTTAATATAGTGTTTAGAAACTATACAGTTTAAATACTTAACACATATTTTTTACAGGAGACAGTAATGAAAACAAAAAACAAGAGGATAGATATATTGGAGAACGAAAAAGTACCAAAAGCCCTTTTAAAACTTGGGCTTCCAATTATGGCGGGAATGATCATAACAGCGGCTTACAATGTTGTTGACGCTTATTTTGTAGGAAAGCTTGGAACATCACAGATGGCTGCGGTCTCGGTAGTATTTCCCATAGGAACAGTATTACTCGGAATAGGGCTCTTATTTGGAGCCGGAGCGGCATCTTATTTGTCACGACTTCTGGGAGGCAAAAACTATGAAGAGGCCAACCGCTGCGCGTCTACAGCCCTTTTTAGCAGCCTTATAACCGGAGGTATTATTATAATACTATCTCTGATTTTTTTAACACCGCTTTTAAGACTTCTTGGCGCAACAGAAACAATAATGCCGTTCTCCAAAGAATACGCAGTAATATTTATTGCAGGGCTAATTATTAACCTTTTTAATATTACAACAAATAATATTATTACCGCGGAGGGCGCTACAAACATAAGCATGATGGCAATGGGTCTGGGTTGTATTCTTAATATTATTCTTGATCCAATACTTATACTAGCTCTTGGTTTAGGTGTCAGAGGCGCAGCAATCGCGACCCTTATATCAAGAAGCGTAACAGCTGTTATTTATCTTTTTTATATACTGGGCTCAAAAAGTGTATTTCACTTCAGGTTCAAACATTTTACAGTAAAAGCAAGTCTATACAGTGAAATACTGAAAATGGGAATGCCAATGCTGATCTTTCAACTTCTGACAAGTCTGTCATTGAGTCTCACAAACTCTCTCGCGTCAAGCTTTGGAGACTCAGCAATTGCTGCCCTGGGTGTGGTTACGAGAATAATGGCTCTGTGGAGCATGAGCATTTTTGGATTTCTAAAGGGCTTTACCCCATTTGCCGGATTCAACTACGGCGCAGGAAAAATGGACAGGGTAAAAGAGGCCATAAAAACTTCGGTTGTTTGGTCTACAATTTTCTGTTTTATTGTATCTGCTATCATGATTATATTTTCAAGACAGATTATTTCATGGTTTGCCAAAAGTGATCCAGCAGCAATATCGATAGGCACAAAAGCTCTTACAGCCAATGCTATAACATTTCTTGTTTTTGGGTTTACTGCAGTTTATTCAAACCTTTTCATTGGTCTTGGAAGAGCTAAAGAAGGTGGGATTATAAGTATTACAAGACAGGGAGTATTTTTTATTCCAACAATATTCATCCTCAAATATGCTGCAGGATTAAACGGAATGATCTTGACTCAGCCAGTGGCGGATATACTTACAGCAATACTACTGGTTGTTTTGATAAAGACATCAGGAGTCAAAAAGATTCTGAATAAAAGCAATACTTAATGAGCCTCTAATATTTAAAGAATTATTTTTCCAATCTATAAAGCGGCTGTGATGTTTTAATCACCTAGCCGCTTTTCTTCACTTTGTACATTGTCGATATTTTCTGACATACCAGACTGACTTATTTTAACATTAGGTTACTCAATAATAAATTATCAGTTAGTTCGTATTTTAATAGTTGCTTCTTTTTAAAGCTTAATTTATACAAAAATTACAGTTAAGCGGTGCTAAAAGAGCAGTTGAAACCTAACAGACAACAAAATAACTAACAGACATTTATGTAAGGAGTATCTGTATGGAATTTATAGATAAAATTGGAGCAGCTCTAATTGTCGAATATTTACCACAACATATAGATTTTCTTGTAGAAAATCAAAGAGATCTTGAAATACAGGATCCTGCAATTCCAAATTTTCCAGACATCTATTCAAATAAGTTCATTAAACAAATAAATGGAATATTAAAAAATCATAAAGGACGAAGAGGCATTCACGGCCCCTTTATTGGCTTTAGCCTTGAGGGATTTATTGAACCAGAAATAGGAAAAGCTATAAAAAACCGTATGATTCAATCAATTCATTTTGCGTCTGAAATAGGCGCAGAATATATGGTTATTCATAGCCCCTTCGGTTATTTCGGAACAAATCCATTTTCAACAGTTAATTCAATGATGAATCCTTTAAACGAGTTTATGTTTGCAAAACAGCTAATTGAAGAAATTATACAGGAAGCAGAAAAAGTAAAATGTGTAATCGTAGTTGAAAACATAAGAGATAAAAATCCTGAATTATTAAAAAACTTTGTTGCGTCATTCAAGTCTGAATATATCAGAATGAGCCTTGATATTGGTCATGCCTTTATAACTCAAAAAGAAGTCGGGCCTACACCTGATCAATGGATTCTTCATTCTGGAGAATTGTTAGATCATATACATATTCAAGATACTGATGGAGAAACAGACCGCCATTGGGCGCCCGGCCTTGGAAATATTAACTGGTTTGCCTTTTTTGACGCTCTAAAAACTCTAGAACACATGCCTCATATGGTTCTTGAATTAAAAGATTACACAAAAATTGAATCAGGCTTTTCGCATCTGCAAACAGTATGGAATAAAAATTTCAACTAATGGAGTAAAAAATGTCAGGAATTGAACTCAAATCAATAAACAAAAACTTTGGTGACAAAACAGTTCTGAAGGATATTAGTCTGAATATCAAAGAAAAAAGTTTTACAGTTCTTTTGGGGCCTTCAGGCTGTGGAAAATCTACCTTACTTAGAATAATTTCAGGTTTAGAACATCAGGATTCCGGTTCAGTTTTTATAAATGGAAAATGTGTTGATAACGCTAAACCCGGAAAAAGAAAGATTGCAATGGTTTTTCAAAACTATGCTTTATATCCAACAATGAGTGTACGGGAAAATATTGAATTCGGTCTAAAAAACAAAAAAATACCAAAGGAAAAAAGAAATACGCTAATCGAAGAGATAATGACAACAGTAGGTCTTCAAGAGCATCAACACAAAAAACCGCAGTATCTTTCCGGAGGAGAACGCCAAAGAGTTGCGTTGGCAAGAGCTATGGTGAAAGAACCGGATGTTTTTCTTATGGATGAACCTCTATCAAATCTTGACGCAAAACTTAGAAATCAAATGAGACGCGAATTAATTGAACTGCATAAAAAAACAAAGGCAACATTTATTTATGTTACACATGATCAGCTTGAAGCTATGTCAATGGGAACTGATGTAGCGTTATTAAATGCTGGAACAGTTCAGCAATTTGATACACCTCTTAATATTTATCAGGATCCAGCAAATATATTTACCGCAAAATTTTTAGGTAATCCTTCAATGAATATCTTTAAGGTTGCAGACAATTTTCCATTAAAAGAATTAATCCAGGAAGGTGAATTTATCGGGTTTCGGCCAGAAAAGGTTAAAATTATTGAAATAGAAAAATCCGAAAAAGAGAAATCATTATACTTGAATGGTGAAATAATTATTCGTGAAATGCTTGGTTCAGAATCAATTTATGATATTGAAACAGAAATGGGAATAATTAGAGTTAAACTTCAGGAAGAAAATATCTTTAAAGACAAAGTTAAACTCAAAATAAAATATAAGAATATCGTTGTTTTTGATAAAGAAAAAAATCATATAAACACATTAGACGCATACATTAATTCTGAAGGGAAAAATCATGAAAAAAACTAATTCAGAATTAAAGATTGAAAAGCAAACAGCAGCACCTTATTTATTCATTCTTGTTCCATTTATCTTAATGGCTGTTTTTTATTTATATCCCATATTTTATATGGTTTATCTAAGCTTTTTTAAATGGAATATGATGAAACCTAAAAAGTTTATAGGCCTGCATAATTATATTCAGATATTTCATGATCCGGATGTTTGGCAGATAGGAAGAAATACTTGCTATTATATGATTTTTACAGTTGCTTTTTCATTAATTCTTTCACTGCTTCTTGCTCTTTATTTAAAAGAAAATACTCGTACTAATAGATTTATACAAAGTTGTATATTTTCACCATATATTATTCCGCTTGTCTCTGTTGCCTTTATTTGGACCTGGATAATGGATTCAGATTTTGGTCTTTTAAACTATCTTCTTTCATGCATAGGTTTAAAACCTGTCAAATGGTTGAATGATCCTGATATGGCATTAACTTCTTTGGTTATTGTTTCTGTATGGAAAAATATTGGTTACAATACAATTATCATTTCATCAGCTCTTGCAGGAATTCCTAAATATTTATATGAAGCAGCAGAGCTGGACGAAGCAAATCCCGTAACAGTTTTTTTCAAGATTACAATAAAAATGATTTCTCCAACCATGTTTTTTCTTTTACTTGTAAATATAATTTCAGCATTTAAAGCCTTTGAGATTGTTCAGATAATGACACTTGGTGGGCCTCAAAATTCTACAAATACAATCGTCTACGCCATTTATCAATATGGTTTTAAATTTTATAAAATCGGATTCGCCTCAGCTTTGGGAGTTATTCTACTAATCGTTATATCTATTCTAACTTATCTGTATTTCAAGCTTTTAAAATCTAATATTCATTATCAATAGGAGGAAAGGCAAATGGACAATCTTATGAAAAAAACACTGCGTACAATTTTTAATATTCTTTTAATATCAATCTTTATTATGCCTTTTTTATGGATGGTTATTACTTCTATAAAAACTGTTGGACAGACACTGCAGACTCCTCCGTCTTTCTGGGTAAAAAATCCGCAATGGGAGAATTTTGTCACAGCTGTTACAACTATTCCTTTTTTTCACTACTTGTTAAACAGTTTAATCGTTACTGCATCTACGTTAATTATACAGTTTCTGACCATTATTCCAGCGGCATATGCTTTTGCCCGCATAGACTTTAAAGGAAAAAACATACTATTTGGAATTACTCTTTCAACCATGATGATACCAGCACAACTTATCTTTTTGCCAGTATTTGTAATGTTTAGTAAATGGCATTTGATAAATAATGTCCTTTCGATAATTCTTCTTAATTCAGCAACTAACGCGTTTGGGATTTTCATGCTTCGCCAAACATTCAAACAGGTTCCTGAAGAAATAATAGAAGCAGCATTAATGGATGAGGCCAGGCAATGGCAGATTATTTTTAAAATTATGCTTCCAATAGCAAGACCTACAATAATGACATTGGGTCTTATAACTTTTATCAACAGTTGGAATGATTATTTTTGGCCAATGATTCTGACAACAACAGATGCAGCAAGAACTCTTCCTGTTGGTATTGCTGGCTTAAACTCAGGTGAAGCATCAATTTCATACAACATCCTAATGGCAGGAATTGTTCTTCTCTTATTACCTATAATCATTGCTTTTCTGGCATCACAAAAGCAAATAACAAAGGCATTCACTTATACAGGAATAAAATAAAATTTTAAAAAAAATTGAAGATTTCAAAGAAGCATAATTACCTTTTTCTCTTTTTTGAAAAAGGAATAATATTACAGGAGTATTAAATGAAAAAGATTTCAGGGATTTTATTACTATCTATTCTAACCATAACAATGTTGTTTAG
>JAQQAK010000349.1 GCA_028527945.1 Spirochaetaceae bacterium | reverse complement strand
CGTCATCAGGAACACCATTTTTTACAATAGAGGGATCAGGATAAAGCGGCACAGCGGTTTCAGGTTTAAGATATTTGAGCTTTGTTTTTATAACTCTTTCAGCTGATTCTTCTACTCTTTTTTTGAAGGCTGGATCACTTTTTAGTTCAGCTGTGAGATAGATCCATACTTTTTTTTGTAGTTTAGCTGTTCTTGACACCAATACAATATCATTTCCTGCCATTATTGCTGCTTTTGCAATTTCTGCAGTATTTATTGGAAGGAGTTGAACTCCATTCATCATTATATCATCAGTTATAACAAGACCTTTAAAGCCTATTCTATCTCTAAGAAGGTCTTCCAGGAAAAAGTCCGAAAGACTTGCTGGTGTTTCATCACCGGTTATTGATGGAAAGGCAAGATGTCCACTCATAATTGCAGGCAGATCTTCTTTTACAAGGTATCTGTATGGAAGAAGATCTCTGTCCCAAAGGGTGTCTAAATCAGCTTTGATAATTGGAAGTGCTCCGTGAGAGTCTTTATCAGCGTCTCCATGTCCTGGATAATGTTTTGCTGTACAAATAACACCAGTTTTATCCATTCCCTTAAAAAAAGCTATAGATAAAAGAGAAGTAACTTCAGGATCATCGCTGAAAGCTCTTGGTCCTATTACATGAGCATTAGGATTGGAATATACATCAACTGTTGGCGCAAAATTAACATTTATTCCTAAAGTACGCATTTCTGTACCTATGTAATAACCTGCTTTAAATGAATCTTCAGGCCTGTTGCTAGCTGTAAGAGACATATTTCCTGATGTTTCTGTTGTTCCTTTGTGAATATGATGAACCCATCCACCTTCCTGATCTGTAACCATGAAAAGAGGAATCTTAAATTTTGTTGTCTGACCTTCTTGCTGCATTTTTGAGATGCTTTTTGTAAGCTGAGGCAGACTTCCTACATTCCATCCAAATATTTTTACCCCGCCTATTTCTTTATTTTCTATCCAGTCAAGTATTTCTCTTGATGGGACTCCTCCCATATAACCGAATAACATAAGCTGGGCAAGTTTTTGCTCGTCATTCATTGATGCTAAAAGTTCATCTGTTAATTTATCATCAGGTAAATCTGACCAAAAGTTTATTTCAGAGTAAACGGTGGAAAGGGGAAGCATAATTAAGAATACAGCAAGAAGTAATATATAACGTAAATTCATACCGGATTGTTATTTATACAACAGAAACGGTTTCACAGCAAGTTATTTAAAAATTTTAGAATTATCTGTTAGATATAAGAGGTTCTTTCAAAACTCAGAAATTTTTCTAAAGAGCTTCCATAATATAAATGAAGAAAATTTTGCTTAAGATGCATTAAAGCCATAGGCTTCTTGCGAAACTAACGAAAACTGTGGTTTCAAAGTTTCTATAAGAAGTTCATAAATCTAATAAAAAACTAACAGAATATTAGCCTATAATTTTTAAAAGATCTTTTATAATCAGCCCGATAAAAGAATATGAGCATGAGATCTTTTAAATATAATGGTTGTTTTTATGGCTTTACACTGGTAAATTTATTCAATGTACTTAAAGAATAAAGTCTTTTATAAAAGCGCGGTCGATATGTCTAAACTTAAGGATAATTCTGTTGACCTTATTATAACATCACCGCCTTATCCAATGGTTAAAATGTGGGATGATGTTTTTTGTGAGGCATCTTCTTTGATTAAAGAATATCTGTTCGCAGAAAATGGAGCAGCTTCTTATAAGTTGATGCATAAAGTTCTTGAAAATATCTGGTCTGAATGTATACGGGTATTAAAGCCTGGTAGTTTTTTCTGTATAAACATTGGGGACGCGGCAAGGAAGGTTGGTGATGGTTTTTGTTTGTATCCTAATCACGCGACTATTACAGAATCACTAAGTAATAAGAATTTGATAGTTTTGCCAATGATCCACTGGTTTAAACCTACAAACGCGCCAAACAAGTTCATGGGATCAGGAATGCTTCCTGCAGGTGCTTATGTGAAAATGGAGCATGAGTATATTCTTGTCTTTAAAAAGCCTGGTAAAAGAAGCTTTACAGAAGAAGAAAAAACTATAAGAAGGCGAAGTGCATTTTTTTGGGAAGAGCGCAATCTGTGGTTTTCAGATGTCTGGAGTATTAAAGGAAAAAAGCAAAAGATTAAAGATCAAACGGCTGCGAGAGAGAGAAGCGCGGCTTTTCCTGAAGAGCTTGTTAACAGGTTAATAAATATGTTTTCAGTACAGGGAGATACTGTATTAGATCCGTTTATAGGAACGGGAACAACGTTAAAAACCTGTATTCAGAATGGACGAGCCTGTATTGGATTTGAAATTGATGAATCAATGAGGCCATTAATATCTAAAAGCACAAATAATCTTTTTGAAAATTCTAAATTATATAATGATAAGAGATTGAAAGCTCATGAGTCTTTTATTAAAACGCGCGAAAATGTGAAATACATTAATGAAAATTATGGATTTCCTGTTGTTACAAGGCAGGAGAGATATATTATTTTTCCAGAGCTATCTGAATTAAATTCAGAGTCTCAAAATGAGAACGATTCCTTTTTCGCTGAATACAAGTTTTGAAAGAGTTTATTTTGTGAATTCTATATAATAAGGAGTTTTATAGTGCAGGAACAAATTCTCATGTTTTTCAACAATATTGCTACGCCTATTTTGGATAACATTGCAGAAGTAATTACAATGCTTGGTGAGCAGTATTTTTTCATTCTGATTATTTCTTTGTTTTTCTGGAATATATCCAAAAAAAATGGTGTTAAACTTTCAGCCGCCTTTTTTTATTCAACAGCAATAAATTCAGCAATAAAAATGGCTGTACATTCACAGCGTCCCTTTGAAAAGCTTGACTGGATAAAAGGTAAACGTGTAGAAACTGCGACAGGTTATTCCTTTCCAAGCGGTCATACCCAGAGTTCTACTACCTTTTTTGTAAGTCTTGCAACAATAATTAAGCGAAGCTGGTTTACATTTCTGGTTGTTATTTTGGTATTTTTTGTTGGTATTACTCGTGTTTATTTGGGGGTTCATTGGCCTATTGATGTTCTTGGTGGTTGGATTCTTGGTATTATAATAGCGCTGCTTGTCTCAAACCTTGTCGATAAAGTTTATGATAACAAGGCTAAAATGAAAAAAATCTTTTTTTGTATTCAGGCAGTTCTTGTTATAGCTTCTATTCTTTTATTTATTGCGGATTTAATCTGGTTAAAAGGAAGCATGAAGATAACAGATTTCTTTAAAATAGTAGGTGTATCAACAGGTGCAATTTGGGGTTTCTTTTTAGAAGAAGATTACTTTAATTTTTCACCTAAAAAAGGCTCTCTTATAAAAAAAATTATCAGGTATGTTCTGGGGCTTGTTTTAACGATTGTTATAATAAGTGGTTTAAAGAAACTTTTTCCACATCATTATCTATTTGATTTTTTACGTTACGGCATTGTCGGAATTTTTATTACATGTTTATGGCCAGCGGCAGGAATGGCTATAGGATTATTTTCAAAGAGTGAATAAGAATATGGGGCTTCTCTCTTGAAGCCCCGTAAAGTTTTAATTGATCACAGATTCTATTATTTCTTCAAAGGTTATTTCTAATTTAGCAGCTTCATCAAAAAAGAATTTACGCGCCCCTTCTTCAAGAACTTCTGGAGCAATAAGTCCAGATTGATTTACAGCATCATTTACCATCATCTTTGTAAATATAAAAGCACTTTGTCCTGTCAGATACGCTTCATGGCTGATTCCTGATTTATTGTAGGCATCTATTAGACCAGGAGAGTTTACATAACTTGTAATTTTCAGCGGTTTGTTATTTTTTTCACCTTTAATTAAAACCTGAAACGCTCCTTCATCAGTAATAAGTCCTTCATCAATAATTTCTTTAATTTCTTCTTTGTATTTAGGCGCAGGGGGAGCCTGGTTTATAACAAGGTCAAATGGAGTGTATTCTATTCCATTGAAACTTCTTTTTTCATGAGAAAGAAATCCCATTTTATAAAGTGCTTCTGACAATTCAATATGCGGCCCTCCGTAACGAAACACAATATTCTTTGCGCCTTTTAGGTATTTCTCTGAATTAATTCCCATAGTTATAGGTTCTTCATGGGAGTGATCAACCATTCTTACCTGATGATCTACTCCTGGAAAGCTCATAAAAATTGGATTATCAAACTGTTTTGTTTCAATATGTTTTCCATTAGAAAAACGGATAGGCTTTTCTGACATATCCATAAAAGCTACATCTGGTGACCACCAGAATGGAACAAACTTTTTAGACCAAAGGCCTTCATAAACATTTATTTCTATAGATTCTACAGTATCGAACTTTTCTGTTATTTCACGTACCAAAACATTTACAAGACCAGGTGCTGAACCTGTATTGGTGATAGCAAGAGCTCCCGCCTCTGAAAAACGTTTATTCATTTCTGAAAACATATATTTGGTTGATTCAATTGAGTTCATTCCTTTTATGTCAGTCATACATAAATCCTGATAACAGGCTTTTAATTTTAAAGCTGCTTCCATTACAGTTAAATTAAAGTTAATTGGCAGGCCGTTCACAATTATATCAACACCTTCTCCGGCCTTAACAATATCATCCACGTCTTTGGCGTTTACTTTAACAGCTTTGGCTTTGGACAAACTGTTTCCAAGATCTTCTGCTGCTTTTAAATCATAGTCTGCGCATATTATCTCAGATACATTAGGTTCTTTATCAAGAAGTTTGGCTATAGCGCTTCCCTGGGCTCCTGTTCCCATTATCATTACTCGTTTCATAATTTTCCTCTTTTAAGTTTTATTTGTGTGAAGGGAGAACCTCTTAATGGCTTATTTTGAGCTTATGTAGTTTCCCTATTATAATTAATGTGCATTTACACAAAGCGGAGTAGAATTAAAGTTTTGTCTGATAAGTGTTTGGTGAAACATTCAAAAAAACTCCGAAATTGAGTTGTTTTGTTAGTTCTCACCTCCAGAAACCCCCGGTTTTGTCGGAAGGCCGATTTGCAGTCTGTAACTGCTTGAAAAGATGATATAATTTTCAGGAAAATTTTACAATGACATTTAAGATAAGATAATGAATGTTTAGATCATATGATCAAAGATAAATATAGAATACGCTGAAACTTATAAATAGTTTCAGGACGTTTTAAAATATTTATTAAAGCAGATTTTGATTTGTATGTTTTTCTCAGACAATATTTTGTATATTAGTTAGATTATGTGCAAAATTCCCGGAATCTGTAAGATTACGGGAATTTTGCTTACTTTTTAGCTCTCAAAAGTAAGCTTTTTTAGAGCTAAAGAATAGCCTTCATGGCTGTCATATATCCTCGAAGAACACGTCCAATTTGTTCTACCGG
>JAQQAK010000348.1 GCA_028527945.1 Spirochaetaceae bacterium | reverse complement strand
AAATGGAGCATTGTATATAGATGAATCAAACGTTAGAGTTAATTCTGATTCTGTCATGATAAGAAGTAGAAAAATAATAATTACTATTGTATATGATGCAGGAATAAAAATAAGTCGTTTTATTTTCAGAGAGATAGTTTTTCCAAAGACACTGCAAGAATATAAAAACAAAAATGGAAGTTGGAATATTCCTCCAAACATAACTAAAATTTGCGGTGTATCTATCAGGTATTGAAAATAAACGAAGCATCCCAAAAAAAGTAAAGCATTAAACAGCAAATATGCAAGAAGGTATTTATCTGAGCGTGTTTTTTTCTTTTTTGTCAGAATAAGCGCGGACAGAAAGAGGCATATAACAAATGCTGAAAATATAATAAGGACACTTATTGTCATTACTTCTCCTTATTAATAAAATTTTAGCTTATTTTATTTGTATTCTGTTTGGCTCCTTCTTGTCAAATATAAAATTATATTGAGCTTTCTGTGTCGATAATTGAAAGAGCATCTTGAACTTCTGAATAAACATCTTTGTTTTTCCATTCTTTATGATAGCCAAGACAAACACAGCGATAGTCAATTTTATTTTTTATTAGTTGTTTGCGAAAATGTACATGACCCATTATGGAATATTTGACATTAAAATTTTTGAAAAGTTCGCCATAGTCTTTACTTCCCAAAAAGGCATTAAAGTAATCCCAATTCTGCCATGATTCTGGAACTTTAAACTCTGGTAGTGTAAGCATATGTGTTACTGTTATAATATTTTTTCCATTGCATGAAAGAAGTTGTTTTTCGAGATTCTGAAGCATTATGTTATGAACTTCATTGTCAGTTTTGTTCCACTTTACATTTATGCTGTCTTGCCAAACTCGTCTATTTATTGTTTTTTTATCAAAATCTTCTATATTATAGGTTTTATTTCCCTTAGAATAGTCATACCATCCTGGATTTCCTATAATTGACCAATCATCCAATTCTATGATTTTTCCACAAAGGCAATCAGGATGTTCTGAGAATGTTTCATATATTTTCCATGTGTCATCTATTTTGTTTTCCAGATCCCACAGATCATGATTACCTGGAACAAAATAAACTGGAACTCCGCTGTTTGATTTAAGCTTCTCTACAAATTGAATAGAGACCTGATAATTATTAGAGATATCTCCAGCAATAAGTAGCAAATCAAGTTTATTTCTATTTATTGTTTCTGAGAGAATATCCTGTAATGGGTAGTTTTCATTTATATCTATGTGTATATCTGATATTGCTCCAATTCTCATATATCTCTTCCTTATGTTTTATAGGACTTTTCTGCTTGATGGCAGAATACGTAATGCCCGCTTGATATTTCAGTTTTATTTGGAAACTCTCTCTTGCAGACAGAAAGAGCTTCTTTACATCTTGGTTCAAAAGGGCAGCCAGTTACTGGTTCTATAACGCTTGATACTTCGCCTTCCAAAATTACGGGCTTACGTTCTTGTTCACTTTCTATAGATGGTATAACAGAAAATAATGCGCGTGTATAAGGGTGCGCTGGAGATAAGTAAATTTCTTCTGCCTTTCCCACTTCAACCAGATGCCCCATATACATTACACCTATTCTATCGCTAATATAATGCACAACATTTAAATCATGTGAAACAAAGATATAGGTTAAATTTTTACTACATTGAAGTTCTTTCAGAAGGTTAAGAATTTGAGATTGAATAGATACATCCAGCGCTGATACTGATTCGTCAGCTATAATAACTTCCGGTTCTAACATTAAAGCGGCAGCAATACATACACGCTGTCGTTGTCCTCCACTAAGTTCTCCTGGAAAGCGGTCTTTATATTCGTTGTCTAATCCAACAATTTTCAGGATTTCCGCAACTTTTTTCTGCCTTTCATTTTGCGACAGTTTATAATGTATTTTTAAAGGTTCTTCAAGAATCCAGCCAATCTTTTTTTTAGGATTCAGAGACGAGTAGGGATCCTGAAAAACTATTTGTATTTTTCTAAAAGTTTTTTGTTTCTCCTTTTGAGGTAACAAGCCGGTTTTTATTCCTTTAAAAATAATTTCTCCACTTGTAGGTTGTACAATATTAGCTATCATTTTTCCTAAAGTAGATTTGCCACATCCGCTTTCTCCGACCAATCCAAATATTTCACCTTTTGAAATTGAAATATCAAAATTATTAACGGCTTTGAGGTAACTCTTTTTTAAAATATGATTATTCTTTTTATTGTAGTATTTACAGAGTCCTTTTATTTCTATAAAAGAAACTTCTTCTTTTATATCATTCATTATCACCTCCAACTCTTAAACAGCTTACTTTTCTTCCATCTATTTCTCTAAGGTCGGGAGATTTTATATAGCATTCTTTTAAAGTGTCCGGACATCTTTTTGCAAAGGCACAGCCTTGGGATGTTCTTTTATTTAAAGGCGCTAACATTCCGGGAATGCTGTAAAGTTTTTGATTTTTTTGTGAGAACCTTGGGACAGATTTTATCAAGCCTTGGGTGTATGGATGTTTAGGTGTTTTTAAAATGCTTTCGGAAGAACCTTCCTCTACAATTTTTCCAGCATACATGACTGCAATATTAGAGCATAATTCATTTACAACACCAAGATCATGAGATATTAACAATAATGTTGAGCCCATTTCCTGATTCAATTTTCTTAACATTTCAAGAATCTGATATTGTATTGTTACATCCAGCGCTGTTGTTGGTTCATCGGCTATAATCAATTCCGGTTTGTTGATTAATGCCATGGCAATAACTATTCTTTGTTTCATTCCACCTGAAAGCTGATGAGGAAAATCATTATATAGTTGTTTCACTCTCGAAAGCCCAACTCTGTTCATTATATCCAAGACTTGCTCTTTTACTTCTTTACGTGGTGTTTTTTTGTGAGTTAGCAGAGCTTCTTCAATTTGTTCTCCTACTTTCATTAATGGATTCAGAGCAGTCATTGGTTCCTGAAAAATCATGGAGATTTTATTTCCTCTTATAGAATCCATTTCTTTTTCTCGGAGTTGTAGTAAGTTTATATTGTCAAAAACAATGCTACCAGCAGCTATTGAAGCGGCTTCCGGTAAAAGGCCCATAATTGAAAGAGACAGCAGACTTTTTCCGCAGCCTGATTCGCCAACTAAAGCTGTAATTTTTTCAGATTCAATTTCTATATTGATATCATCAAGAGCCTTATGTTTTTGATTCTTGTTTTTTATATCTACACTCAGGTTTTCTATTTTTAGTTTTGTCATAGCAGAGTTCTCCTTGATGCAGATTTTTTAGTGGTTTGTAACATCTCTGATTCCATCTCCAAGCAGATTAAATCCAAGAACCATCAAGGTAATCATTGTTCCAGGAATAACCGCGTACCAGGGTTGAATTAGCAGGTAGCTCTGTGCTTCAAATAGCATTTTTCCCCAACTTGCGTCAGGCGGCTGAATTCCTAATCCCAGATAACTTAAACCTGCCTCAGAAAGAACCGCGGTAGAGAATCCGAGGCTAGCTGTTACTATTAGTGATGACGTAATATTGGGAAGAATATGTAAAAACATTAGACGAAAATCTGATGCTCCTCTGGCCTTTGCCGCGGCTATATAATCCATTTCTTTAATCTGCATAAAACCGCTTCTGGTTATTCTGAAAAATCTTGGAATAGTCATTATTGCAAGAGCCATTGCGATATTAAAAATTCCATTTTTAAAGACTGTAATAAATATAAGAGCAAGAATAACTCCCGGAAAAGCCATTTCTGCATCCATTATCACGCTAATAATTTTATCCAGCCATCCCTGAAAATATCCTGAAACAGCCCCAAGAAAAACACCAATTATCATGCTGATTCCTACTGCTGCTATTCCGACTAAGAATGCTGACTGCGACCCCTTTAGTATTCTGCTAAAAATATCTCTACCAAAGTTGTCTGTTCCCATAATATGAGAAGGTGAAGGCCTTAAAAATGTGTTAGATGTATCCATTTTATTAGGATCGTAGGGGAGGTTGATAAAACTGTAAATGAGAAGAAGTAATAAAAACATAACCAGGCTAGCGCCGATAACAAAGTTTTTATTCCCAAGATATTTTTTCAACATATTATTACCTCTCTAAGTTAGACGAATTCTTGGGTCTATAATTGCGTATAATAAGTCAGTTATCAGATTTATAAAAACAACTGTTGCCGCTAAATAAAAAACAACACTCTGAACCAGAGGGAAGTCTCTATTGGCCACTCCTGTAATAACTAAATGGCCTGTTCCTGGCAGGTTGAATACATTTTCAACTATAATGCTGCCTCCCAAGGCGTTTACAATGAGCATTCCAAGTATTGTAATTGTTGGTAGCAATGCGTTTCTTAAAACATGTTTATATAATACTTTGTTACGCGCAACGCCCTTGCTCCTTGCTGTTCTTACATAATCCATATTCATATTATCCAGTATTGTTGTTTTTAAATATCGAATAACTACTGCCGATGAACCTATTGCTATAGATAGAGACGGAAGCAGTAATGAACGAATATAGTTCAGAAATCCTTGTGACAGAGGGCTGTAATCTCCGGATGGCAGCCAATGCAGAGTAACTGAGAAGAACATTACAAGTAAAATACCAACCCAGAATGAGGGAATGGCAATTCCTATTTGCATTATAAATGAAATTAGCACTCCAACTTTTTTGTTATTATGTTTAGCCAGAAAGATTGAGACAGGAACAACAACTATTAATGTTATGAGCATAGACATTAGTGTTAATGATATTGTAACTGGTAAGCTTTGTTTTAAAAGCTGTTCTACAGGAACCTGATAACGAATAGAGTTTCCCATATCTCCTTTTAATATACCTGTTATCCATGATATATATCTTTGGCCCAGTGGAAGATCAAGCCCCAACTGCTGTGTCAGGGCTTTTACCTGAAGTGGATCAGCATCCACTCCAAGTATGATATCTACAGGATTGCCCGGAAGAATCTGAAACACACCAAAAGTTAGAAGCGAAATAACCAATAATGTACTTGCAATTGTAACAATTTTTTTTAACGCGTATTTCATATCTTCAGCTCTCCTGATATGATTTATTTTGTTATTCTGATGCTGCTCATATCCAGAAAAGTTACCGGATAGAGTTTCATACCTGTAATATTCTTGGACATCGCGTATATTACGGAAGGGTCCTGAATAAAAACAGAAGCAGCTTCATCTACCAGCATTTGCTGGCATTCTTTGAAAATCTTAACTCTCTCATCCAGCTGAGTTGCCGCAGCGGCTTCACTGATTAGTTTGTCATAATCTGGATCTGAAAAGTTAAAATAATTTCGCGGATATTTTGAGTCAAATCGATTTAGAAAATCATTTGCGTCAAGCTTTCCACTATGTCCAATTATTGTTGCCTGATATTCTGATTTTTTATAGACACCATCAAGCCATTGAGCCCACTCAACCAGTTTGATATTAGCAGTAATACCAGCCTTTGATAATTGATCTTTTATTACCTGGGCTGTATCAACATGGGTTTGATAATTAGAAGGAACTGTGATTGTAAATGTTACTCCATCCGGATATCCTGCCTGGGTTAGCAGCTCTTTAGCCTTTTCAATATTGGTTGTATATGTGTTCTGCAAATTATTGTTAAAATACATTCCCATACTTGGACTTAAAAAGGAATCCAGCTTTGTTCCATTTCCTTCTTGTACAACATTTATTATATCTTCTTTGTTTATAGCGTAATTTATGGCCTGCCTAACTTTTACGTTATTCAATGGTTCTACTTTGTTATTTAGCCCCATAACCTGAACCATGTTTTGTGGCCCCTGAATTATTGTGTAATCATCTTTAAGCGCTTTAACATTTCTGGCATCTATGAGTGTAATGTTCAAATCGCCTGACTTTAATGCCATTAGGCGGGCATTTGAATCTGTCATTACCTTGAATTCTACACGATCTATTGTTGGTATACGTGATTTAATAGTCTTATATTCAGAGTAGCGTTTTAGTATAATTTTTTGCCCGGGAATATATTCAACGAATTCAAAGGGGCCTGTTCCAACAGGGTTTGTGCTGTTTTGGGAATAATCTTTTTCTACTATAGAAATAATAGTTTTTGTTATAAATCCTGCATTCTTTTCTTTTAAGATAAGATTTACAGAATAATCATCCGGGGTTTCTACGGTGGCTAACAACTGACTTATTGTTTTATTTAACGGTTCATCTCCATTTAAACCTGCCAGTTTTTCATAGGTGTATTTAACATCTTTGGAAGAAAAGTCAGTGCCGTCATGGAATTTAATTCCTTTCTTTA
Organism: Spirochaetaceae bacterium; assembly: GCA_028527945.1. Taxonomy (GTDB): domain Bacteria; phylum Spirochaetota; class Spirochaetia; order UBA9216; family UBA9216; genus Thalassospirochaeta. The sequence goes on along the minus strand of JAQQAK010000348.1, from coordinate 1,806 downwards.
GTCTAAAGCTATAGGTAAGTCCATCATCTGAAATGTTATAACTTTCTGCTAAAGCTGGAATAAATTCTCCTTTCTCATTGAAAGTCAAAAGACCTTCAAACACATTCATCATTATTGAGGAAGTATCTGTAGCTGCTGATAGCATAGGATCCAGGCTATCGGGTTCTGAGCTAACAGAAATCTTGATTGTCCCTCCGGTGCTGAGCTTTTGATTTGCTGAAATCTTGTCAGAACCATTTTCTACGGTTGTTTTTTTACAACCCATAAACAACATCAAAATAATGGTTATCATTAATAGTGTTGCTGCCTTTCTTCTTGTTTTCATCGAAAACTCCTCGTTTGCGTTTTTTGTATTCTTTTGAATACTCTTATACTTCAATTTCCAATCCCTCTTTAGCAAGAAGGATATCTTCTTTAAAAACCTGCTGTGCTTCATTTTTAAGGATTTCAATTTTTTCTAATGGATAGTGGGGAAAGTGTGTAAGACATAATTTCTTTGCACCTGCATCAGCAGCTATTTTACCTGCTTCTGTTGATGTTAAATGTCCCCAGGTTACACCTTGCTGCTCATCAAATAATGACGATTCACATAAAAATAAATCTGCTTTACCTGTAAAAAGCGCAAGTTCTTTGTAATAGTTTGTATCTCCTGAATATACTATTTGAGCTCCAGATTCTCCTTTTACTTTTATTGAAAAAGAAGGTACTTCATGTGGGTTTTCAATGGTTTGAAAATTTAAACTTCCAATACTAAAACTTTCTTTTTCAAGATAACTTTTACCATTACAATAATTTTGATAGGATAAAAAGGTTTCTCTTCCTGGTCCCCATGCCTCAAAGGTTTTTATCCGCTTTTTATGCAGAGTCTCCAGCATTATTGCGTATTGAAGGCATCCAAAATCCGCGCAATGATCTGGATGATAATGAGAAAAAACTACTCCGTCTAAATCTTTCAAATCTATATAATTTTGCAGGCGAGAAAGAACTCCGCTACCGCAGTCAAGAAGAATTTTTGTATCTCCTTCTTCTATTAAATAACCTGATGTTGCGCTATTTTTTTCAGGATAAGCGCCATAATATCCTATAACTGTAAGCTTCATTTATTATCCTCTGAGAATTCATCATAGACTAATTCAGTCTGTTCCACGTTTTTTCTAATATTTTCTTTATCGATATCTACCATATGTACAATTAAGGCTTGGGCAAGGGCTAAAACTGAAGAGTAGGAATCGAGAAAATATACTGATTCAGTAGACGCAAAACAAGCTACATCCGCAATTTGCGCAAATGGAGACAGGTTGCAATCAGTTAAGGCTATGGTTCTAATTCCTTTCTGTTTTACAAATTGAGCAACTTTTTCAGATTTCTTACAATATCGTTGAAATCCTACCAGAACAAGAACCTCGTCTTTTTTCATAAATGGCAGGTATTCATAAAAATTGGACAGGTTTAAATGAAAGGCGTTTCCTTTAAGATAATTTAGTAGAAAATTTAGATATGAAGTAACACCTAAACCCATTTTATCTCCAAGTATCCAGATTTTTTTTGCTTCCTGAAGCATTCTTCCAGCTTCTTCAATACTTGAAATATCGTTTCGAGTGAATGTATTTGAAATATTAGACATTTCAACTTGAAAATATTCTTCGAGCCAATTATCTGTTTTTTCATGAGGACGGAGATCCCAGTTTATAAGAGCACGATTTCTTATAAGATTGTCTTTGACACTGTTTTTCATTTCTGAAAAACTATTGAATCCCATTCTAAATGCTAATCTATGTATTGTTGCTTCACTTACTCCAGAGGCTT
>JAQQAK010000347.1 GCA_028527945.1 Spirochaetaceae bacterium | reverse complement strand
AGAAGTTTTACATTTATTATTATGGTTTGTATAACTATAATGGTGTTGACTATTTTTAGCTTTTTTTCAGAATCAAGATTTATTTTTATTGCCTTAAAAATTGTTATCCTGCTGTTATCTGTGCCAATTATTTACGGATTTATAAAATCAATTGGAGAGGGAGTAATAGATTTTTTATTTACATTTATATCAGCTATTCCGTGGCTATTATTTGAGCTTATTAATAACAGTTTTATATTCACTCATACAGGATTAACATACACTCAAAGTTATGCCTTGTTTTTAGGAAAGCTTTCATCCTTGTTTTTCTTTATTTTAACGTTTTTATATTTAAACAAGAGGCAGTATGAAAACGCAGTTGATACTGCAAAAGCTGAACTAAAGAAGTCTGAGGAAGAATCTCATAATATAGTTTCTAATGTAACAGAGTTGAAAGGTATATTAATAAACGATCTAAAATATAAATTAAGACAGCCTGTTGATTCTATAATATCTCTTGTTTTGATTTTGGAAAACGCTTATAAGACTCCAGAATTACTTTCAATTACTAAAGTCCTTGCGAAAGAAGCAAATGGTTTAAAGCAGGAGATAGAGCAGGGGCTTCTTGATTACCAAAGTGAAGTTGATAATGTTGTTGACTCTTTAAATGTGAATATTGAACAATTAACATCAATTAATACCCCTTGGATTGATGTTTCAATTTGCATCTTTGATCATAATCATGTTAATTCTTCGCATAACGCGTTAATGCTTAGATCTTACGGATATAAAGTAAGTATTATAGAAGAGCAATATCAGATATTATCGGCTATAAATGATGGTAAAGTTGATATTTTAATTATAGATCCTTCTTCTACTGGAGAGCGCGCTTTTTCATTATGCAGTCTTATTCGAAGTGAATATAGCCTTTTAGACCTTCCTATACTAATGGTTACTGATTACCATCGGGATTTTATGATGAAAAAGGGCTTTGGAGCTGGTGTTAATGATTTTCTTACAAAACCTTTTGATTTCTCAGAAATTGTTGCGAGAATTCAATCGTTAATAAAGCTAAAGAATATAGCAGCTAATAATTATGATCTTGCTAAATCTGAAAAAGAAAAAAATACTTTTCTTTATTTTCTTACTCATAATTTAAATACACCGCTTACTATTATGATAAACCGTGTAAATCAATTGGTTCAGCTTGATGCTCCGGATGTTGATAAAGATTTGGTAGAGGATCTTTCTGCTTCAACTCTGGAAATGTATGATATTGTGCAAAACGTTTTAATTGCTTTCAGGCTGTCTGACGGAAGACAAACTGTGAGGTTTTCAGAACTGAATCTTATTAATATTATGAATGATTTAAGTAAGGGATTATATAAGAAAGCTTTTGAAAAACAGCAGCATTTGTATATTGATATGCCAGAATCAGTCCCAATGGTTTATGGAGATCTATCAGCAGTTAAGGGAATAATATATAATCTTGTTGACAACAGTCTTAAATTTAGTCCTGTTGGCGGAAAAATTTATATAAAGTTTATTGTTGGAGATAATGTGGTTCTTGAAATAATTGATAATGGTCCAGGTATAAAAGAAGAAGAGCAGGCTCTTCTTTTCGGACGGTTCCAGAAGTTGTCTACAAGGCCTAGTGCTGGAGAATCTTCTACCGGTTTAGGTTTATATGTTGCCAGAGAGCTGGCTCGTCTTAATGGTGGTGATGTCCTATATGAGAGTGGGCATGAAGGTGCTTGTTTTATTTTTAAACTACCACTATCTGACGAGGCCTTGAATGGCTAATACCAAGTTTTACTTTTTAATTCTTTTTTCTGTTATAATAGTGGCCTTTGCGATTCTCATTTTAACTGTATCTAATGGCCTTACTTCTGTTATGAAAAATTATACTGTTGATACTGAACTTCCTCTTCTTGGTGCTGCGACAAGCGCTGAATTAGATTCGATTGCAGATAAATATAAACAAGTGGGACGCAGCCTGTTAGTTGACGATATCATCATAAATTGGATAGAAGATGGTGAAAAAGATCCGGACTCTGTTATTAGTTTTATGAAAGATGTTCGTGATTCAAACAGCTTATTTGATGCAAGTATTGTTAGTGATATTACTGAGATGTTTTATTGTACAGATGGACGTATTATGAGACTCGATCCTAATAATAAAATCCGTGATGGTTGGTATTATTATTATCGAGAACAATCCAGAAAAGTCATTATCGATTCATGGTATTATGCTGATTCTGATACTATTGCAATATGGATTAATATTCCTATATTTGATTCTGATGGTACTTTTTTAGGGGTTACCGGAGGAGGAATAGATTCTTCTTTATTGGATAAACTTTTAAAGAAATATGAAAATAAGTGGAAGCTTGAACTTTATTTATTTCGTGAAGATGGTAAGCTGGTGTATGCTACAGATCGAAAACAGCTGTTAACAAATGTAAAGACTATTGATGATATTCTAAATTATAATATTTTTGAAAATCTACAGCGTCATAAAAACGATTCTTCTGGAGTTATTATCCGAGATGATGAAAGAGATCTGCTTCTTTGGGGGGGGTATATGCCTGCCTGGAAGTCTTATTTTGTTATAAGCCGTGGCTCTGATATTATAAAAGAGCAAGTATATTCAATTGTACGCGGTATTATCTTTTTAGAAGCATTATTAACATTTATTCTTGTTATTATGACAATATTAATCTTACGGCTTACTTATGCACGTGCCATCGACTCTATAAAAGATTCACGTAATATAACTCAATATTTACAGTCAATAATATTTGTTCAACAGGAACTTGTAAAAAAAGTTTTGAAGGATGAAGGATCAGATTTTGTTAAGGATAAAATTAAGAGCTGCCTGGAGTCTCTTCAGAATCTTTCAGAACTAAGTGATAAAAGACTTCCCGAAGGAACCTTCCTTAATATTTCAGATGTTATAAATGAGTATATTATTCTAAAAACTCCAGAATTAACTAAGCGTGACATTAATCTTGTTAATAGTAATAGCTCCTCTCCATTGCTCATTAAAACTCAGGCAGCAATAGTTCCATCTCTTATTGTTCTAATTTTAGATGAAATTATTGAAGATTCTGTAGTGCCTGGAGAGTTGTTCCTTGTTACAGGTAAGTCTGAGGAATATTGTTTTATTGAATCTGTTTATTCACCAAAGCAGCAAAATAGAGGGGAGCGTTCTTTTTTCTCACTGATTCCCCTTTTTGAAAGGCTTAATATTAAAGCTGTATCAAGACAATCTGGCGGGAATCAAATCATTAGAATAGAATTCTATTTTTCTACGGAGTAAATATATCCTGTATTCTTAACAGTTTTAATATATCTTGGGTGTGATGGATCTTCTTCTATTAGAGCTCTTAAATGTCTTACATGAACATATAAGCTATTTTCATTATAAGTTGTGGTCAAAGACCATATTTTATTAAAAAGTCTTTCGTAAGTGATAATTATGTCAGGATTTTTAGCAAAATAAAGAAACATGTTAAAAAGTTTTTCTCTCATAACAAGTTCTTCTCCATTTTTTCTTATTTGATGTTTGCTTATATCTATTTCAAATGGGCCGCTAAAAATTTTTTCAGATATGGTGCTATCAGAAGCTGCTGTTGTCTCAACTCTTTCTATAAGCCTGTTAACCCTTGCTATTAGCTCGTCAATATAAAAAGGTTTTGTTATATAATCATCACAGCCTATATCAAAACCTCCTATTTTTATTTCTTGTGTATCGATAGAAGAGACTATAATTACAGGAACATCATCCTGCCTTCTGATTGTTTTTAATATATCAATACCGTCATAATCTCCAAGTTTAAGGTCTAATAAAATCAAATCCGGAATTAGGTCTTTTAAAATATTAAAAGCCGCTTTTCCTGATTCTGCTTCTATAACCGAATAGCCTTCTTTCTCTAAGTTTGATGCTATAAATTTTCTTAATCGTCCGTTGTCTTCTACTACAAGAATTTGTCTACCCATATCTTTATTATACTCTCTACTTATTAAATCTATCTTAAATAAAATTAATATTTTATTTAAGGATGTTTTAAGGTTCGTCTACTAATATCTTGTTGAAAACGTTGTTTTCTTTAAAAAAAGGTATTCATTCAGGATACCTGGAAAAGGAGAGAAGGGAATAAATATGAATAAAAACCTTAGAATTATTTTTGCAGGTCTTGCAGTTTTGGTAATGTTGTTTTCATGTTCTACATTTACAGAAAACTCAAGCAGCATGGAATCTGAAATGACTTCATTTGACAAGGTCGCAATAGATCCAATAAATGTTGACAACATGAAGATCCTTGGTAACGCAACAGCAACAAGAACAATAACTTATGAACTTGATGCTTCTGGGGACTGGACTGCAACTATGGGAGATTTTACCTGTACATATTCTGCTGAAGATGGAAGCACAACACTTGATGGTAAAAGAGTTATTGGTAAATTAGAAAGTGCTGTTACCCAAAGCGGTGACAACCTCATGATGCCTGGTAATACCGGTTTCTTTTCCGGCTTTAAGATTGGAGGCGATGCAGAAGAAGCTGCGCCATCTATAACAGCGATAACTCCAAAGCAGATTGTAACAGACGCAGTAAATTATGATCTTATCCAGGCTGTAACAGCTAAGGGTGGTTCAGCAATGCTGCTTCCTGATTATACATGGGAAATAGAAGAAGAAGTAAGCGGTTCTTCTTTTAATGGATTCCTCTTTATCCCTGCTTCAAAAACTTATCAAAAAAGGGTTCTTAAGTACACTGTAACAGCAAAGGCAGTAGCAGTAACTTTTTAATCATATTCCTCATTCATGGTTAATGGTCAGTCGTTGGCTGATCATTAACTATCATTTTGATATAATTAATCCAATGAAAATACGTTTATTATTTATTCGCCGGAAGGTTTTAACCCAACACAAAAACATTAGTTTTATTCAAGGATTGCTGATTGTCTTATTTTTTGTGGCAATAACATCCTGTGTAACGACTTCTGTTGAAGATGGGCTCAAGGCTGAATGGCCATCTTTGAGTATTCAAGCATGGCAAACAATGACTACTGAAAAGCTTGGTACTCTACTTAATGCTGGTGCAGATCCGCTGGTGACAACGTCAAATGGCTATACTGCTTTAATGTTTGCTGCAGAACTAAGCAAATCCCCGGATGTTATTGATGCTCTCGTAACTGCTGGTTGTCTTGTTGAATCAAGAGCTGCTGGTGGACAAACTGCAATCATGTCCGCTGTTATGAATGAAAATAGTGATGAAATTATTAAAATCTTGGCAGCGATAGGCGCTGATATTGAGGCTGAAACAGATTCAGGTTTGACAGCTTTTTCAGTAGCTTATCTGTATTCAGAACGGCCAGAGAATTTAATGACTATTCTTGCGTTACAGCCGGAATATATTAATCAAACAATTCCTGAATCTTCCAATATTTCATATCGGACAAGTCGTGGATATAATGCTCTTTCATTAGCACTACGGAATAATTGTGATATAGAAACAGCTGAAAAGCTTTTAATAAATGGCGCTGGGATCAATCAGCGTACTGCTGAAGGTTTACCCTCTGCGACCATAGCCGCAATATATAATAATCATGAAGAGGTCCTTGAGTATTTGCTTGAAAATGGTGGAACTTCTGCTTTGAAAAGTGATAAAGGGTATACAACCTTAATGCTTGCTGCAGTAAGGACGGGGAATCCTGAAATAATAAAAATATTGGTAGAAAATGGTGAAGATATAAATTCTGTCTCATCAAGTGGTTATACGCCATTAATGTTTGCCTGTTATGCTAATAATAATGAAGAAGTTATAAGAGCTCTTCTTAGTCTTGGCGCGGAGTCATCCATAAAGAATGACAATGGTCAAACTGCATGGGATCTAATTCAGAATAATAACAAAGTTAAATTGTCAGAAGCTTACTGGGAGCTTAATGATAGAAGATTTGACTAAATAGACCAGACCTTGAAGAAGAAAGTTTAATTCTTTGCTCCAGATTGGATGATTTTATACGCATCTTCAATAACCATATTGAGGTTACCGAAGATGCTTTCTGATTTTAATATTTTATATAAGAGACGCGGCTTCATGAGCTGTATGTACGGCATTGAACAATGTTCCCTGTCTCGTATTACAGTCTCCAATTATAACTACATCTGTGGCTGAATCTGTAAAGGATTCAACATATTCGGTGTCAGGACGAACCCCGAGAGAAAGAACTACGGTATCGCAGATTATTGTTTCTTCTTCGCCATCCTTATTAATGAATACAGCTCCCTGCTCATTAACTGACTCAAGTCTCATTTGTCCTTTGAAGGTTACTTCTTCATTTTTAATCATGGATAGAAGCGCAATTTGATTAAATTTGGCTCCACCATTACCAAAGTTTTCTTCTGGAACCATATCAACAAGAGTAACTTTTTTGCCTTTTCGGCTTTGAGCCAGTGCAGCTTCACAGCCTGTGAGACCTGCTCCAACAATGACAACTGTATCTCCTGTTTCAATGAGTCCAGTTTCGACATCACCAATCCAGACTGATTTTTTATTTCCGCTGACAGAAGGTGGGATTATTGGTTTTGAACCAACCGCAACAATTACTGAATCAAAGTTTTCACTTTTTAGCGCAGCTGGTGTCGCTTCTGTATTCTTTCTGATCTCTACATTTTGTTCGGCTTCTGTTGCAGCTATAGACCAGTTTAGGTAGTTTTTCATATCAGCCTTGAAATCCGGTTCAGAGGCCATATTTAATACTCCGCCAAGCTCCTTGTTTTTTTCAAACAAAATAACCTGATGTCCTTTTTGGGCTGCAGTTCGGGCGGCTTCCAATCCTCCTGGGCCTCCGCCTACAACAGCAACCTTTTTCTTAACAACTGGAGCCTTTATACCTGCGTATAGGGTTTCCATTCCCATTTCGGCGTTTACTGTACAACGCAGCGGAGCCAGTTTGTAATGAGTTAGTTCGATACAATTATTACAGCGTATACATGGTCTTGTCTTTTCTGCCTGCTGTCTTTTAGCATTGTTTACCATTTGAGGATCTGCCATAAGCCCTCTTGCCATTGATACAACATCAATCTTTCCTGCAGCGATTGCTTCATCAGCCTGTTCAAGGGTTACAGATCCAACAACTGTTACAGGAACGTTAACAGCTTTCTTAATTTTTCCGGCATCTTCTATGTTTATGCCATGTGGAAAGTATATTGGCTGGTTAATATATGGAGCCATAGCCTGAATGGAATGCATTCCTCTTGATACATGAAGAAGGTCTATCTTGTCTTCAATAATTTTTGTAAATTCAATTACTTCATCAAGAGAAGGTGAGCCTGGAACCATATCATCCGCGTTTATACGGTATTCAATAGCTGTTTGATTCCCAATTCTGTCTCTTATGGCTTGAAGAAGCTCGTTTGTAAATCTTGCTCTATTTTCCATAGACTGGGTTCCATATTCGTCTGTACGCTCGTTGATGACCTTGGATAAAAAGCAACCTGGCAGTTGTCCATGAGCTCCATGAATAAGGATGCTGTCAACTCCGCATCTAACTGCTCTTTCTGCTGCTTCAGCAAAATCATTGATAAAGTTTTTAATCTGTTCTTTTGATAAGAATGATGGATCTATTTCTACAGTTGGTTTCTCTGCGTTTTTATCTCTGTCTTCAAAGGCTCCGCCTTCAATGTTGATTGCAAATAATTCCATTCCAATCTTGCTGTTATACATGTGTACAAGATCACAAAGCATTGACATTTCATTTACAATAGATTCTTCTCCCATTCGGAGAAGGTGAGAGACAAATGGAGGAAGATTTTTATTAACAGCTCCGCATCCAATATTTATACAGGCACATCCACCTTTTATAATGTCTCGTGTCCATTCCATTAATTCTCTGTTTACATGTCCATCGGCAGTAGCAAAGCTTGGCCAAACAGGAGTGAATGTTACTCTGTTTTTTAGTTTCATTGGGCCTATCTGTATTGGCTGTAGAACATGGCTATAATCTGTTTTCATTTTCTGATATCTCCTAAAACTTATTTTGCAGACTCTTTAGCGAGCTGCTTTTTTGCTGCTGTTTCCGGAAGCAGTAATCCAATAACAAAGGCTAAAAGCCAGCCAATACCAATAACTAAATAATAGCGTGAATAATTCATTCCTGCTGATGTCATTGAAAGAGGTAGAAAAACATAGGTAGGTAATACTACAGCTCCAAGGAGTTCCAGGGTTGAAATAAATCCGATTGCAGTTCCTGCATACTTTGGGCCAATTTCAGGGAAGCTTAACGGCATTGAAATAAAGAATGGCATTAAGGCTGAGGCACAAAGTCCAAAAATGAAGAAGCAAACATAGCAAAGTACACCACTCAGATGCCAGCCAAAAGAGTAGCCTGCGGCACAGATTAGAGTAAAAACAATAATAAATGGCTTATTCTTTCCAAGTTTTGCGGCTATAATCGGCATTATTATTGCGCCACATAGGTTTCCAAGACTAACTGTCGAAGCTATTACACCAGCCTGGGCTTGTGACATCCCTTTAGATACAAGTGTAGCAGGTATCCACATATTAAAACCAACCTGGCAGCCCAGAATTAGAAAGAGGCCAATAGCGCAAAGCCACATATTCTTACTTGAGAAAACAACTTTTAGAGTTTCTCCTATAGATGGAATATCTTGAGACATTGCAGAATCTTGTTCTTTTTTTTCTCTACCAAGAATTACCCATAAGAGAAAAACTATACAGCATAGAAGTCCTGATATCCAGAAAGCTGTATTCATTGAGCCTAAAAGGGCAGTTGTTGATTGTGCTACAAATTGTCCTACAGTTGATGCCGCAAGAAAAACTCCCATGACAACAGATATAAGTTCTGGTCTTACCCACATGCTGAACATTTTTCCACATGTTACATTAACAGCTACGGCACCAAATCCTGTAAGAATCATCATTGTATACATTGTTCCATAGCTTCCTGCATAAATATGACCAATTCCGCCTATAACAGATACAAACATGGCGATTGCGATAATAACCTTCATTCCCAGCTTGTCTGCTATAATTCCAAAGATTATGCTTAAGGCTACAGCCGGAACCAGTGGCCCGGAAAAAATTCCTGAAAACTGTTTTGCTGTAAGATTAAGTTTTCCAATAAGATCTGGAGCAACAATTGATAATTGATATTGTAGATATTGATAGGTGAAAGCACCAAGAATAAAAATGCCTACAATTATTCCTCCATATTTGTTATTTTTTGATTTTGTCATAAACCCTCCTGACAAAGTAAATATTAGATAAATAATTATCTTAAAAAGATAGTAACAAAGTAAAAATAAGCTGTCCAATTCATAATTGTTTTCAAGTAATAACAAAATCTTATTTGCCGAGTGGGTTTGTGTGGCTATTATTTATATTCGATCTTCACTTAGAATAAAAGTGTAGTATACTGACTTTATCTATATTTACAGGAAGGTAAGTTGGAACTTAGAAAAATTACATGTTTTGTTGAAGTTGCAAGATTGAAAAGTTTTTCAAAAGCAGCACAGATACTTTATGTTACTCAGACAGCGGTTAGTCAGCAAATTGTTGTTCTTGAAAATGAGCTTGGCTTCAAACTTTTTTATAGAGATAAAAAAAAGGTGCAATTGACTCCTGCTGGTGAAGTTTTTTTTGATGAGGCTGTTCATATTTTAAGGCAGTATGAAAATTCTGTATCTAAAGCCATGGATGTTTCTTGTGGGTATGAGGGAATTTTGAAGATCGGTTTTTTTAGTATGTTTGACCGTGAAGTAATTGCTCCGGTTATTTCTGGATATCGAAATAAATTCCCAAAAGTAAGGTTAAGTACTGCTCAATGTAATTATCATGATATGAAAACAAATATTCTTAACGGAACTATAGATATTGGATTCTCTTTTATATTTGATTCTGATGAGGTTAATGAGTATAAAGTGAAGCAAAGCTTTCCCAAGTTATGTGTAAATAAGCATAATCCTCTATCCAGCAAGTCATGTATTTATGCTGGAGATCTTGAAAATGAATCTGTTATTTCTTATATCAAAAATGTAGAACAACAAGAGTGTTACAATTTCTATTATAACCACAAGAACCCTGAAACTATCTCAGACAAGTCAATTCTTGTAGAGAACATGGATGATGCTGTTATGATGGTTTCTATCAATGCTGGTATCTGCTTTTTACCTGAGGTGAAAAGTTTTATTAATCCGGAAATAATTTCATTTATTGATCAGAAAGTTGAATCTGTTCCTTTTGATGTTAATGCTTATTGGACGAACTATAATAATAGTGAAGTCCTTCATAATTTTTTAAAAGTACTTAAAGAATATTATCCAGAATAAGAGAAGGTGATTTTGCTGCTATGAAATTGTTTTACTTTTCTTGATAATTAAAAATTAAAAAAAATATTTTACAGACTTGATGAGAATTGTGTTGGCGCGTATATTTCAATAAATGAAAATTTTAGAAAGTCTCGAAGTTAAAGAACGTATTTTTATATATTATCTGTTATTCTTTTTTGTCACAGCTTTGCTTGCTATTTTATCAAATATTATAAACCGACTATTTATGGTTTATAACTATAAATGGATAATTGTCTGTGTATTATGTGTTTTGTTTTTTTATCTGGAAATATTCTCAAAGAAAAAACAAATAATTCAGCGTATCTGCATATATCTTACTGTTTTTGTACTTATTCCAGGTTGCTGGTTAAATAGTCCGGGAATTGATGGCCCTGCAATTGC